>JBBQVY010000075.1:0-20213 GCA_038211085.1 Chitinophagales bacterium
GTATGCTGTTACGGAAGCATTGGCAATGGCAAAAATTCCTGATAGCATTTCAAGTGTAGCAGCTACGGCCCTTACTACTCAATATTGCACAGCATATTATGCAGCGGCATATGTTACCAACCTGTTTGAAGGCAACAATGTATTAGTGCAATCAGGCGCTGGTGGTGTGGGTACTGCCCTTATTCAATATGCCAAATACAAAGGCTGCCAAATATTTGCTACAGCAGGCAGCAACGATAAAGTTGAATACTTAAAAAAGTGTGGGGTGCATCATCCTATCAATTACAAAACACAGGATTTTGTAGAAGAGGTTACCAAAGTTTGCGGTAAAAATGGAATTGATATTGTTTTTGATGCAGTTGGTGGCAAATCAGTAAAACAGGGAATGAGCTTGTTAAATTCGGGGGGAAGATTGGTATGCTATGGGGCCGCATCTTTAAACGGCAAAAACATAGTGGGCAAATTAAGTTCAGTGCTCGCATTTGGTATGTATCATCCATTATTTTTAATGATGCCCTCTAAAGGTATTATAGGGGTTAACATGCTTAAGATAGCTGATAATAAACCCGCTGTCATTCAATACTGCTTACAACAGGTAGTAGAGCTTGTTAATAAAGGAGTTTTCATACCCGAAATAGGGAAGGTCTTAAGTGCATCGCAAATTGGTGATGCACACGATTTTTTGGAGAAAAGGAAAAGTATTGGCAAAGTGGTAGTGGGATGGTAAAACTGAACCTGTTAAAAATTGTTGAAGCACACTACCATTTCTAATAACCTTTTAAGCGCATGTTTTGGTGGGGAAGTTTGAAAAATGTAGCTTGACCTTTTTAAGAATAATAAAATGGAATAATGCTACCAAAAAATGATTTTGTGTACACAGAGGGTTCAGAGCCGCACCGCATTAGAACAAAAGCTATTTTAAAAGTCCACCCCGACATACGTAAGCTTATTGGCAAAAACCCAAATACCATTTTTGCCATCACAGGCCTTGTAGCTTTGCAAGTGGTTTTGTCCTGGTTTACCAGCACACAATCCTGGTGGATTGTTTTTATTGCAGCTTATGCTATAGGTGCCTTTGCCGATCATGCATTGTTTGTAATGATACACGAATGTGCTCACAAACTGTTGTTTAAAAACCCTATTCTAAATCGGATTGCCGGAATATTTTCTAACCTCCCCCAATTATTTCCCAGCTCTGTATCATTTGAACGTTACCATATAAAACATCATTCGTTCCAGGGTGTTCACGAACTGGATGCTGATTTGCCCAACCATTGGGAGGCAAAACTGATAAACAACTATTTTATAGGTAAAGCAATCTGGCTGTTGTTTTATCCTATATTCCAGCTTTTTAGAATCAGCCGGTTAAAAGAGATTAAACCATTTGATACCTGGGTTGCCATTAACTGGATTGCACAAATACTCTTTATAACAGCTATATGGTTGTGGCTGGGACCAAAAGCTATAGTGTTTTTGCTGGCCAGTTTCTTTTTCTCTGTAGGCCTGCATCCATTAGGTGCCCGCTGGATACAAGAGCATTACCTGACCCACAGCAAAGACCAGGAGACTTACAGCTATTATGGTGTATTAAACACAGTGGCTTTTAACGTAGGGTACCACAACGAGCATCACGATTTTCCCAGTGTACCCTGGAACCGCCTTCCGCAAATTCGTGCAGGCGCACCCAACTTTTACAACACTTTGTTTTATCATAAGTCTTGGACGAAATTGTTCTTTCGTTTCCTGTTTGATAAAGAGATCTCGCTATACTCTCGTATAGTAAGGCAAAACAGGGGTAAAGTTGTCTTAGCCGATCAAAGTAAGCCCGATATTGAAATGGTAGTAACTCATTAAAGTTTTTTTCTCCATAAACATCTTATTAACTAAGCACTTTACAATTTGATAAGGTTCGGTTACCGCCTCTGTAAACAAATAAATTTTAATTTAAGGTAACTTCCGCTCAAGTAGGCATAAGGAATTTTCGCTTAAAAAACGCAGAACCGGGGACCAGTTGAAATTTGCTGTGCGTTTAAATAGTATAGAAAGTAATCAAAAATTTACCGGAATCTTTTTCTCATCATTGCCCCGCAATACTTTCAATTGCGTAATATCGCCTTGCCTAAACATACTTAGTGCCTGGGTATAGCTGTTCATTTCATTAATTTCATAATCACCCAACTGTAACAGGATATCACCTGCTTTTAGCCCTATTTTATCAGCCAGTCTTTTGGGTGTTACACCACCTATTTTAAAACCCTTTCCCTTGTATGAATTATCGGGTATAACACCAAGGCTTACGGTAAAACGTGATGAAGGAGTTGGAGTGAGTATGGCAGGTTTGTAAAAAGCAAGTTTACCCTGTGTATCTGCCGACTCCAATACCCGCATTACAAATGATATAATCTTATACTCTCCCTCGTAATTTATTTGGTCCCATTTATCTGAGGTTTGCTGATTATCATTATGGGT
Source organism: Chitinophagales bacterium (assembly GCA_038211085.1). Taxonomy (GTDB): domain Bacteria; phylum Bacteroidota; class Bacteroidia; order Chitinophagales; family Chitinophagaceae; genus Segetibacter. Next base: position 2,470 of record JBBQVY010000075.1, read on the forward strand.
TCCTGTAAAAAAATATAGTGAAGGAATTTCTTTTGCTACAAATGGAGAATGATCTCCCTGGATGCTAACTGTTGTATCAATTTTAATTTTAACCAGGTTGTCGTTTGCAGCAGCTATTAATTTGGTCCATAAGGTAGAAGTTCCTGCTCCACCTACTGTCAGGCTTCGCGACTCATCGTACCGGCCAATCATATCCAGGTTTACCATGTAATTTATATTGTCAACACCAAATGTATTCTTTAGCCAATATTTGCTGCCAAACCTGTCTAATTCTCCGGCAGAGAATGCTATAAAAAGATAATTGTTCTTTTTATTACCTGAGTTTTTTAAGGCTCTTGCCAGTTCAAGCAATCCTGCTGTTCCGCTTGCATTATCATCGGCCCCGTTGTAAATACTATCAGCCAGATTTTTCGGATTTACTCCAAGATGATCGTAGTGGGCACCTATTACAACTGTTGAGGGAGTTCCATTGTCCAGGTAGCCAATAACATTGCTTCCATAAACTTTGGCATAACCAACCTTCACATTTAAATTGATGTCGTAAATGGCGGCAGCATCGTTACAATATTTTTTAAAGGCTTCAGACGGCATATAAACAACCGGGATGCTTACAGCCGTTGTTGTGTCAAGCTTTTCGAAAATAATATTGTCGGGATTTGATCCGCTGTTATAGAGAATTAATGCAGAAGCTCCTTTAGCTGCAACTCTGCCAGCTTCTTTAATTATATGCTGATGAAGCTCTGAGGGAGTGGTTGCTTTATTATCAACCCAATCTTTCATATCTGCAAACCAAGGTTCACCCCTTTCGCGAAGATCAAGTGCGGGGTTACCAGTAGCAGACTTATTTGCAGAATAAGGCAAAGGAAAAAACTCTTTGCCCACTACAAGCTTTTTATCATCTATTGAAAAGAAAGTGGCGGGATCAATTTTTTTACCCTCTTCAATTATGAAGGTTTGTACATATCCATCTTTACCTTTCGGCTCCAATCCAATATTTTTAAACTCGTTGACAAGGTAATCACTGGCCAATTGCTCGCCTTCTGTACCTGTTTTTCTACCCTTTAACTGGTCGCCAGAAAGAAATTGCACCTGTGTTTTAATCCTGCTGATACTTTCCTGCTGTGCCTGCATGCGTATTGCTGTAGCCCTCTTTTCTTTTTTTGACTGGGCATGCAAAAGCAATGGAAAAATCAACAATACCGGCAACAATTTCTTCATACAAATTTCTTTTCAGGTCTTTAAACAAAAGTAATGCCGATGACAGTTTTATAAGGTAAATGTTATGAATGGCTCTCCCTATTCCTTATAGGTATTAGGAATAAAAAGATAAGTTGTACCAGAGGGAGCAACACATTTTGATATTTCTAAAAAAATATTGATCCTATAAAATCAGGTTGAAACTTGCATGGCTAGCCCATAATCTGCATAAATGTATTAATTGCAAAAGTTATTAGCAGCAATTGATTTAAAGCTACAGGAGAAATATCTTTGGCATTGTTGAATTTCCAACAACAGTTAGCTTTTAATGAAACTACGCCTCGACCAGGATGCAATGACGGATGATTTTTTTACAGAGACACGTCTTTTGGGCATTATGGCTCCTATAAAAAATTACCAGTTCTGTTGGCAGCTTAATAATTTGTTGGGCTTTAACTTTCGGTTAAGTACCGATATTGAAGTTGAGATGATGAAAAAAGGACGCAGGTATTACTTTTCGCTATACCACTACGTTGAAAAGAATAGCTGTTTACATCATTACATATATCACAACCATTGCAATGGTGAGTACCTTTTGCCAGAGTTCAGGCATATGGATTTTTTGTGGCTGATGAAAGATGATATTGTGGACGATATAAAATGTTTGGAGATATCAGCTTCTATAAAAAGTATTACCGGCGTTCAGTTGGTTGCCGAACTAACAAATGAAAAGATAAAGAACAAGGAGAACCTTATTTTTTAAAGTGCGGGCACATTAAGCAATCTTCTTTTTTTCGCAGACTTTAATTGCAGTCATTTCTTAGTTGAAGTCACATCTTCCCAAAAGTGTCAGTTACAAATTACTAACCCAACATTATTTCGGTGTTTACTTAACTGGAGTGTTCATCTTAATCAAGAAACGGGTTACAAAAGTTTCAAATCTTTTATTAGGAATTAATAAAAGATTGAAGATTGATATTCCAATTATGGCACAAATAATCCCAGCCAGTACATCCAATACATAATGGTGACTGGTGTAAACTGCGGCAAACCAAATACCAATCATTATAAGTGCAAATGGAAGATTAAAGACTCCCAGTTTATTTTTTAAACCATAGTACAAAACAATCAGCGGGTAAGCTGAATGGAGTGAAGGCATTGCTGCAAAAACATTGGAACTTTTTGCATACAAAGACTTAAATACGTTAATCCCAAAATAGGCATCAAATCGGCCAAGGCCGGCAGTATTACCCAGTGTTTTGGGGTAAAACGTAAATCCATATTGTTGCACGTACCACGGAGGTGCAGCAGGATAAATATAATAGACTACAAAACCCAACAGGTTCACCAAAAAGAATGTGAGGGAAAAATATATAAACTGTCGTCGGTTGGCATAGAAAAGATAAGCTGCCATAGCAAGAGGAACCGGCACCCAGCACAAATAAAATACTCCGGTTAGTACATCTAAAAAGCTAGTACGGTGCAAGGCAAAAAACTCATTGGGTGTAACAATGCTACCATTGTTTAAAGTGCCAAATAAACCTTTTTCTGCATTGTACAAATTTTCAATATTAACTGCATTGTAATCGTAATTGGGAATGGCCTTCATAAAGTCGAAGACTATCCAATACATTATAAATATAGAAAAACCGGTTATTAACCGGCGGGTAGGGTGAGAAATATAATACATGAAATTAAAGAGCAAGACTAATACTACCTGGTCTATTTTGAATCCAAGAATTAACAGTGAAAGCAACAGATAGCCAAGTGACAACAGCGTAATTGCAAAAACATCTTTCCTGTGAAACAAAGTATTACCAGTCACTGATTTTTGTACCGTTTGATCCATTATTAAAAATAAGGAATTGGTTTGGGCTGCTTAATAGTGCATTAAGAGAGGGCGATTTGTTCCAAAGATTTTTTGGCATCTCTAAGCCTCTTTATTGCAGTAACATTAGTAAGTACGGCCATTACTGTAATCGGGATTGTAAATATGCTTATGGTTTCAAAAACATGAAAAGGTATTCCTTTTACAAACAATTTATAATCGCCTCCTAAAAATTTTGATGCTATGCCACAGGCTATTGCTGATACCCCCACAAGTATTACCCGCTCTGGTCGTTGCATTAGCCCTCCTTTGTTTTGTACCCCCAGGCTTTCACTTCGGGCTCTGGTGTAACTAACCATTACAGAACCTATAAGGGCAAAAAATGCAAATATGGAACTGATAAAGTAATGGTTGGAAACAAGGTAATAGCAAATCCCAAAAAACATAATCATTTCGCTGTAACGGTCTAGTACAGAGTCATACAAGGCGCCAAAAACTGAACTCATATTTCCAAGCCTTGCTACCTGGCCATCAAGCATATCAAAAACCCCTGCAAACAATATTAATGCTCCTGCCCAGCCCACATACGAAAGATCTATACGAGGCTTTTCTTCGGCCCCTGCTATAAAAATGATGGCAACCCCAATATTTAAAATCAGACCTATAGTAGTAACCGTGTTAGGGGTAAACCCAATCTTTATTAATCCATTAACCAGGGGATCTATAACAAAATAGATCATTTTTTGAAGACGGTCTCGAAGTTTAGGTTTATCCATGTTTCAATTTCAGGCATAAAATAGTGCCAACTGGCTCTTGTGTTTAGGTGTTCGGTATATTTTAATATAGACGGGTGTAAATATCTATCTAATAATTTACATATACACTTGTTAGCCCAATAGCATTCAACAAATTATACCAGTCCCATTTTCCATTGCTTTATTGCAAGTACAATTTGATTGTTGATTTATTCGTAACGGAAAGCTTTTCAAAACACTAAAGAAATAATCTATAAAGGTGAATTGTCAACCGGTGGTAGTTTAAAGACAAACTTTTTTTGCATAAAATAGTTATAGCCAAATCCCACAATAAGACTTACTGCAATTTTTGAAGGCAGGTAGTGTAGGTGCAAGACTTTTAAAAGCAGAAACAACCCACCGGCGTTTAAAATAAGGTTACCAACCCAAACTAATAAATACTTTAATGCCTGCTGGTGCATACGGGTAACCCTGGAGTCAAACACCCACAAACGGCCCATAAAAAAATTTAAAATTCCACCGCAAACCGTACCCGTTATACTGGCTTTAAAAGGGTCGACATGAAAAAAAGTTACCAGCACTATTGTTACTGCATAATCAAAAGCAGAAGCTGCTAACGAGGCAACATTGGCTTTAATAAAAGTAGCCATTCTTAAAAAACATTTAGTTTGACCAGTATCAATAATACAAGGTGAGCATACAATCCTGCAAGTATATCATCAGCCATTACACCCCAGCCTTTTGGTAATTGTTCCAATTTACGTATCAGCAATGGTTTCACTATGTCAAAAAATCTAAAAAAAATTAGTCCTGCAACAATATTTATGATTGATACGGGGATGAGGGCAAGAGTAATCATCATACCTGCAACTTCATCGATAACTACTTTACTACTGTCCTTTCCCCAAATAGAATCAACAATATTAGATGACCAGGTACCAATAACGCAAATAAGCACCGTTAGAACAACCTCCCATAAAGGAGTATGAACATTAGCAGGAACTATAAACCAAATGATGCAAGAACCAATCGCTGCTACCGTTCCGCCACCTTTTCCTATGTATCCAATACCCCCAACAGTAGCAACTAATTTGTGAAATTTCATCATAATCCATGCCCTAATTAAGGGTAAACATATTTAAGCAAAGGTTCATAATAAGACTAGAGCCATTGATTTTGTTTGCACCAGGTTATGGTCTCTTCCAGTCCCTGCTGCAGGTTATATTTTGGGGAAAAACCCAACTCATTCTTTAATTTGTTGATATCGCAACACCAATTGGCAGCTGTTAATTCGTTTAGCTTCTCTTTATTTAAAACCGAAGTTTTATTAAAAGCACCGGCCACCTTTTCTGAAAAAACAGCCAATAGGTTTACAACGCCTAATGGGATGTGCAATTTAAATGTCCTTTTTGCAGTGATTTTTTTTACAATTTCACCAAAATAGTACCTGTCATAACAATTTCCATCAGTAACATTATAGCTACCAGTAACAGAGGTAAATAAACTGTTGACCGTTAAATCTGCAAGGTCCTTAACATATACAAAACTCAGGTGTTGATTTGTTTTGCCCAGGTACGGTTCAAAACCTTTTATAATGGTTCGGAGCAGAATAAAAATATCCTTCTCTCTTGGACCATATACTGCAGTTGGCCGTAAAACAATCATTGGTAATTGTAAAGGAGCCAATAGCTCCTCAGCAAGGAGTTTACTTTTACCATAAGCAGTAACCGGGTTCGGTCTGGTTTTGTCAGTTATTAGACCATCGTTGTATTGCAGCGGACCGATAGCTCCCAGGCTGCTCATGAATACAACTTTTTTTACCGGGTACCTGCTTTCTCTAATTGCTCTACCCAGGTTGGCAGTGTAGACTGCATTTACATGTTCGTATTCTTTTGAAGATCGGGCTTTTGTTATTCCTGCTATATGGATGACAAAATCATATTGTTTGTCTTCTATCTCTTGCTTTAGCAATGCTACATTCGTAAAATTGGGATATGTGAAGTTGACATTAGAGGTTTCCAGATAATCAAGGTTGCTCGATTTGCGAATAGCTGCCCAAACTTCCAACCCAAGTTCGTTGCACTTTTCTACAACATGCGACCCAACAAATCCATTAGCCCCGGTTACAAGTACCTTTTGCATTATATGGCCTTTTCGTACAACCTATACTTTTTATAAACTTTGCCATTAATATTTTGCATAGCCTTATTCATCATTTCGTTATCTTCCAAAATCCAGGAGGCTTCCCCACCTGTGACACCTTTTTTTAATCCATTTTTTATGATCTGTGCATAAAAGCAGGCTTCAATTCCCATTCTTCTGTACCCTTCTGTAACACCAAGGGCTATCACTCTTAAATACTTTACTTTCTTAACACCAAATAACAATTTCAATATGCCCAAGGGCAAAAGCCTTCCTCTCTTTATCTTAATTAAAACACGATTTAGGTCTGGAATTGCAAGGGCAAATCCAATCATCTTTCCTTCGTGTTCAGCTACCAAACAAAAATCTGCATCCAATACCATCTTTAGGTCTTTAGCAAGATAATTGAACTCATTTTCGGTCATGGGCACAAATCCCAAATTCTTATCCCAGGCGGCGTTGTAGGTTTCCCTAACCTTTGCCACCTCAGCTTTAAAATCTTTTAAATTTATAGACCGGATGACAATGTTTTTTTGAGCCAGCCTATTTTGCAACGCATCCTGCAATTTCAACGTACGATCGTTTAAAGTTGTAATGTCAAGATCGTAAGCCAAAAGATCTACCTGCTTTGTAAAGCCATAGTTCTCAATCAGTGTAACATAGTATGGCTGGTTGTAAGTCATCATGGCAACAGCCGGCTTATTAAACCCTTTTATTAATACCCCAATTGGTTCGTTAGTTGAGGGATTTACCGGGCCTATTACACCTGTAACCTTTTTATTTTTCAACCAGTTAATGGCAGTATCAAATAAGCTGTTGGCAGTTTCCTGGTCGTTTATCGAATCGAAAAAACCGAAAAAACCAACATTAGTATTATTGAACTTGTTGTGATTATTATTGAGAATTGCGGCTATGCGACCTACTATTTTTTCGCCATCTTTGGCGAGAAATAATTGCATGCTTGAATGCTCATGAAAAGGATGTTTTCCCGGGGTTAATATATCGCGTTGAGCGATAAATAACTCAGGAACATAGTTTATATCATCCTTATATAACTCGTGAGGAAAATCAATAAAAGCTTTAAGTTGTTTCTTATTTTCGACCGTTTCGATCAAAGTCATATTTGGTACTTTTGCTTCATGGTAGGTATCTCAAGGCTTACTGCAGCTTTAGTTAATTTTTCTACAGCTTCTTCAATCTGGTTAAATGTGTGAGTGGCCATAAGTGAGAACCTAATTAATGAAGAATCAGATGGAACTGCCGGTGAAACAACCGGGTTTACAAAAATGCCATCCTCCTGGAGCATTTTAGTTATGTAGAAGGTTTTATAATTATCCCTGATATAAACCGGAATGATAGGACTTTCAGTTACTCCGGTGTCAAAACCTTCTTCGTGCAACAGTTGCATAGCGTACCGGGTGTTCGCCCATAATTGCTCAATTCTTTCGGGTTCTGATTGAATAATTTCCAGAGCTGCAATTACACTTGCTACAGCTGATGGAGGCATGCTTGCACTAAAAATTAAAGAGCGGGCCTTGTGTTTTAAGTAGTCAACTGTAGATGCGTCTCCTGCTATAAATCCACCTAAAGATGCAAGTGATTTACTAAACGTACCCATAATTAGGTCAACCTTATCTTCCAGGCCAAAGTGAGAGGCCGTACCTGCACCCAACTCCCCAATAACACCCAAACTATGGGCATCATCAACCATTATATTGACGCCATATTTATCAGCCAGTTCTACAATTTCGGGAAGTCTTACTATATCGCCTTCCATGCTAAAAATACCATCAACGGCAATTAATTTCATGGCATCGGCGGGAAGATTGTATAATTTTTGTTCAAGGTCTTCCATATTGTTATGCGCATACTTTATCGTTCTTGAAAACGATAAACGAGAGCCATCAATAAGAGAGGCATGATCATACTCATCCAAAATAAGATAATCTGTTCGGCCGGTAATACTCGACAAAACCCCGAGGTTAACCTGGAAACCGGTACTAAACAATACAGCAGCTTCCTTATTTACATACCTGGCAAGTTTTTCTTCCAGCTCAATATGAATATCCAGGGTTCCATTTAAAAATCTAGATCCAGCACACCCTGTACCATATTTTGAAATAGCTTTTTGAGCGGCTTCTTTAATTATAGGGTGATTGGTTAAACCCAGGTAAGAGTTTGATCCAAACATCAATACTTTTTTACCATTTAGTATTACTTCCGTGTCCTGTGCCGACTCAACAATTCTAAAATAAGGATAAACACCCTGGCTTCTGATCAGGTCGGCGTCTTTAAATTGTGCTATTCTTTGATGGAGTTTTTTCTGCATTAATATCAGATTTAACAAGCATTAATGGGTTATAAAAGGGGGTTTTTCAATTAGAAAACTATGTACCTGTCAGTATGTTTGTTTTTTAATATTACTAATATTGTTTGGATTGTTCTAATAAAATTAATATAAACATAATAGTTTGTTGTAGCAACCGTAATAACATTATTCAATAATTTGTAAAATTATAAAAATCTGAGAATTTTCAGCCTGTTATTGCAAAGTTGGACGGAATTGGGTACAATCGCATTACACAATAGTATAAAAATCATTAAGCAGGATCAGTTCAATTCTACAACTTTTCAAAATATTACTAAGGTTTCGTAATAAATTAGTGTTGATTTTAAATAGTGCAAGGTGATTAAAATTTGCTTAATGTTTAAACCGTTGATCAAATAAAGGTTGTATAAAAGCCAAAACCTACCCTGCCCAACCTTCCCTGTCCAAACTTCTGTATTGAATTGCTTCGGCTAAATGTTCTACTTTGATGTCGGCACTTCCACTTAAATCGGCTATTGTGCGGGAAACTTTAAGTATCCGGTCATAAGCCCTGGCTGATAAATTAAGTTTCTCCATCGCCTTTTTTAGTAGGGCCTCCCCTGCCTGAGAAATAATGCAAATCTCGGTAAGTTGTTTACTGCTCATTTGTGCGTTCGAATAAATTCCCGGACTGTCTTTATAACGCACTGATTGTATTTGCCTGGCTATAATTACACGTTCCCTTATAACGGACGAACTTTCACCTTTTGACTTATTGCTGAGTTCAGTAAAAGAAACAGGTGTTACTTCAACATGTAAGTCAATCCGGTCCAGAAGCGGACCTGAAACTTTGTTCAAGTATTTTTGAACTGTTCCCGGAGGGCAGGTACATTCCTTTTCAGGATGATTGTAAAATCCACATGGACAAGGGTTCATGCTGGCAATAAGCATAAAATTAGCGGGAAAATCCAGCGCTGCCTTAGCCCTAGAAATGGTTACTTTTCGCTCTTCCATAGGTTGGCGCATAACCTCCAGCACAGTTCTTTTAAATTCAGGCAATTCATCAAGAAATAAAACTCCGTTATGAGCAAGAGATATTTCTCCTGGTTGTGGTACACCTCCACCCCCAACCAATGCTACATCGCTAATGGTATGATGTGGACTGCGAAAAGGTCGCTTGTTGATGAGGGATGCATTTTCGGGTAGTTTACCTGCCACACTATGGATCTTAGTAGTCTCCAGTGCTTCCTGCAGATTCAATGGAGGTAATATAGTGGGTAATCGTTTTGCCAGCATGGTTTTACCTGCACCCGGCGGGCCAATTAAAATAGCATTATGGCCGCCTGCAGCCGATATTTCAAGGGCTCTCTTAATATTTTCCTGACCTTTAACATCACTAAAATCTACATCAAATAGATTTTGAGTCTGATAAAATTCTTCCCGGGTATTTACATCAGCAGGTTTAAGAGTAGATTCATCTTTAAAAAATTCAATCACTTCTTGCAGATGAGAAACACCGTACACTAACAAGTTGTTTACCATACCTGCTTCCCTAACATTCGCTTTGGGTACTATCAATCCCTTAAATCCTTCTTTACGTGCCTGGATGGCTATGGGCAAAGCTCCTTTAATTGGTTGAATGGCCCCATCCAGGCTGAGTTCGCCCATGATTACATAATCCTTTAGTAAGTCAGTATTTTCAAGTTGTTCACTTGCGCCTAAAATTCCCAATGCGATTGGCAAATCGAAAGCTGAGCCACTTTTTTTAATATCCGCAGGAGCCATGTTTATGACAATCTTTATGCGGGGCATTCTAAATCCATTATGTTTTATAGCACTATCTATTCGTTGCTGGCTTTCTTTGATCGCTCCATCTGGAAGACCAACTAAAAAATAACCCTGTCCTTCGGCTACATTCACCTCTATGGTTATGTTTATTGCCTCAACCCCATAGACTGCACTGCCGAAAGTTTTTACCAGCATTAAATTCGTTTAAGATATTTTTTGAATATAGGTAAAAGAATGGAGACTACTATTTATTGCAAAGGCTTGGCACGATTAGAGAACTTACAAAGAAATTGAAGCATGGTTATTTTTTAGTACTTGTGTACAAGCAAAATTTTAAAATAATCAGAAGTGGGTATTTAAAAGTTATTGGGTTTACATTGGTTTATGAACCAACAAGCATAGCAGCTACCATGGTTGCCACTTTTTCTCCATCCATAGCAGCACTAACAATTCCGCCGGCATAGCCTGCTCCTTCTCCACAAGGGTATAAATTTTTAACCTGTGGGTGTTGCAATGTATCAAAGTTGCGGGGTATACGTACTGGTGATGATGTTCTGCTTTCTGTAGCTACAACAACTGCCTCATTGGTGTAAAAACTGTTCATTTTAGTACCAAAACTTTTAAAACCTTGCTGCAATCTTTTGTGAATAAAGGCCGGCAGACAATCACCTAAGGCGGAGCTGCCAATACCAGGCAGGTAACTACATTCAGGTAAGTTGTTACTTACCTTACCAGTACAAAAATCTATCAAACGCTGTGCTGGGGCAACAAATTTTCCTCCACCTGTTTCATAGGCTTTTTGCTCAACCATTTGCTGAAAATACATAAGTGCCAGTGGCGAATTTTCATCTATGTTATGACTTTGAAGATATTTTTTATAGCCATCAACTTTGCTCATATCTTTTTGTTCGCAAGAAACTACAATGCCGCTGTTGGCAAAGGGATTATTACGCTTACTTGGGCTCCAACCGTTTACTACCAATTCGTTACTATTTGTTGCTGCCGGTGCAATAATTCCACCGGGGCACATGCAAAAACTAAAAACTCCTTTATCCGCTACCTGTTGCACCAGGCTATAAGAAGCTGGTGGCAGAAAAGGATCCCTGGTATTTTTTTCGGATTTTATTCCTCTACCATATTGTACCTGGTCTATGATTGTTTGAGGATGTTCTACTCGTACTCCTAAGGCAAAAGGTTTGGCTTCGATCAATATTTGTTGACTATGGAGCATCAGGTAAATATCACGGGCAGAATGACCCGTAGCAAGAATGATGGCATCACTATCATAATGATCACCTTCAGCCGTTAATACACCTGTTACCACATTGCTGTTAAGCAAAAGCTTGGTTACCTTCTTTTCAAAATAAAATTCTCCCCCATACGTTATAATAGCCTGGCGCATGGCCGTAATAATTTGAGGAAGTTTGTTTGTACCTATGTGAGGATGGGCTTCATATAAAATTTGATCTTCAGCACCAAACTGTACAAACAAGTTCAATATGCGATTGATATCACCACGCTTATTGCTTCGGGTATATAACTTTCCGTCGCTGTAGGTACCAGCTCCCCCTTCACCAAAACAATAATTACTTTCCGGGTTTATAACTCCTTCTTTGTTGAGTGTAGCAAGGTCGCGCCTGCGGGCTCTTACATCCTTGCCCCTTTCTAAAATAATAGGTTTCATTCCCAATTCAATCAGGCGCAATGCCGCAAATAAACCGGCAGGACCTGCTCCAATGATAATAACCCTTGTGGCATGTTTGGGAAGGGGAGAAAAGTTGATAAAAGAATGGTCTCTTTCAATAAAAGGCTCATTGATAAAAGCCCTTACAACAAGATTTACATAAGGCTGTTTAGCCCTTGCATCGATTGATTGTTTTAGCTTATAAAAACCTGTAATATCTTCTTCACTTTTTGAGAGTGAAGCGGCAACATATTGCCTGATAAAAGAGGGCTGTGCCGCCTCCGAAGGAAGCAATTTTAAAGTAATATCCGTTTGCATGTTGTCAGGTGGTTATCCTAAAAAACTGCTACAACAACAGTAAGTTATCAGATAGGGTTAAAATGGAAGATCATCAACAGTATCCGATGGTGGTATGTCGTTATAGTTTACTTCGGCTACACCATTCTCCTGGCCAATCTTTACACTTTCCATACGCCAGGCATCAAGGTTGGTAAAATAATTTACTTTACCGTCTTTCTCCCACCGGGTGCCCTTAAGGTTAAATGATACCTTTACTTCATCTCCTATATTAAAACGATCGGGCATAGCAGTTTTATCCTGCACACACTGAAATTTTACATAATTCGTAATCAATCTCCCGCTTATATCTTCTGATTTTTCTAAAACAAATTCACGTACTTTAAAGGTCTCAGTCCTTTGATTAATATCAAATTTTGCAATAAGTTTTCCAACAATTTCGTAGGCCATTTTTAGCTGTTTTCTACAAAAGTATCATTAAAAAATTTTAGGACAACATTCCACTTGCAACTGGAATTAAAAATTGTACTTTCAACCTTCCGCAATTAATCCGTTAGGAATAATGCCTTAACCAATCACCTTACTTCGGTTGGTCATACGATGCATCTTCACTAAGTATTAAGCGATAGAATATCAATATTCCTTTAAACCAAACCCCAAAGTTTTACTGAATAAGGTGTAAGGCGTAACTGTACCTGGCTCTGCAACTCTAACTACTTGTTAGCTATGTATGATACAAACCAGGTTATCATATTGCCTGTTAGTCTTATACATCTTTAGCAAAAGAAAGGAAACTGACAGATCATTTTGTGAACAATATTTCCCGAAGTGGGATAGAAATCTGATAGGTTTTTGAAAACAGGCATCAAAAAGATTTTAATTTATAGAAGGATTTTTGAGTGAGAATTTATTTTAATAATTTATTGGCATAAGGATTGGTTTGTTTGCAAATTGTGTTTGTTGTTTAAGATGAGTGAGTTGCTAAGTCATAAGCATCTTAGTCCCAAATTTGGGCCCGTTAAAACAGGTAAAATACGAAAGTTGACAACGTGATATAACACTATACCGGCAGCATAAAAATTTAGGATCGCCTTGTGAATGCAAAAATTTTTATTGAATAATGGAAGCTCAAACAGCTTAAGCATAAAACCCTTTATGGGCGTGGGTTTCAAGCGATTTACTTAGTGATGCTGAATATACAAAAATTATAAAAAATAATAATCAATTCTGTAGTTATAATGTAAAATACAAGTGATTAAAAAATTTTTTTTTAAGTATTATTGTTTGATATTCGCCGTCCTGCCAAATTTTTTTTTACACATGTTGTGAAGAAGTATTTAAGGTGAAAAAAGTGCTAACATTTATAACTGGTTACAAATAAATTGGATTGATAACAATGACCAAAACTGCTGACATCGTTTGGAATAATTGCTTGAAGATTATTAAAGACATTGTTGAGTGGCAACATTACAAAACCTGGTTTGATCCCATCAAGTCAGTGGAACTAAAAGGTAATGTGTTACTTATACAAGTGCCTAGCCAATTTTTTTATGAATACCTTGAAGAGCATTATGTAAACCTGTTGGCTAAAACATTAAAAAGAGAACTTGGTAAAGAAGCCAGGTTAGAATACAGGATTATGGTTGATAGTGGCAATAACAACAACAAACCACTTACTATGGATGTGCCTGCTAACAACTTAAAAACATATAGCAATAATGAGATGGACTTTCCCTTGGTAATAAACAACCCGGTAAAGAACCCATTTGTTATACCGGGTCTCAAAAAAATGCAGATCGATCCACAGCTTAACCCCATATATACATTCGAGAGTTTTATTGAAGGTGATTGCAACCGGGTTGCTCGCAGGGCAGGTAAAACGGTTGCCGAAAAGCCGGGTGCTAATTCATTTAATCCATTGGTGGTATATGGTGGTGTAGGGTTAGGCAAAACACACCTTGCCCAGGCAATAGGCAACGAGGTTAAAAAACTGCATGCTAATAAAGTGGTGTTATATGTTAGCTCTGAAAAATTCATCAACCAGTTTCAAGATCATAGCCGCAACAATGCCATCAACGACTTCATACATTTTTATCAACTGATTGATGTATTAATTATTGACGATGTTCAATTTTTTAATAGGGCAGAAAGAAGCCAGGATGCTTTTTTTGCCATCTTCAATCACCTGCACCAGTCAGGTAAGCAACTGGTTCTATCATCCGATAAACCACCAAAAGATCTTGATGGTTTACAGGAAAGATTATTAAGCAGATTCCGCTGGGGCTTAAGTGCCGATCTTCAAATGCCGGATTATGATACACGCATAGAAATACTGGAGAAGAAAATGAAGAATGACGGCCTGGACATGCCAAGAGAAGTTGTTAAATATGTTGCATATAACATTAACAGTAACATTCGCGAATTGGAAGGAGCTTTAATATCTTTATTGGCACAATCTTCGCTTAACAGGCGAGAAATTGATTTAGAACTAGCAAAAAAAGTATTGAGGAATTTTGTAAAAACAAGTAGTAAAGAGATAACAATTGAAACTATCCAAAAGATGGTGTGTGAGTATTTTGATGTGCCTTATGATAAGTTGTTACAGAAGACAAGAAAGAGGGAAATAGTGCAGGCACGACAGATAAGTATGTTTCTGGCAAAAGCCTTTACAAAAAATTCTCTTAAAACTATTGGAGAACACTTTGGTGGACGTGATCATACTACCGTAATTCACAGTTGCCAAACAGTTAAAGACCTGATGGATACCGATAGCCTTTTTCGAGAAAACGTTATGGAACTACAGCAAAAAGTTCAGCTGGCTGCCATGTAAAACATACACAAAAAAATTAAAAAAGATCCGGCTGGTTATCCTGTCGGATCTTTTTATTTTCAAGTATATAGTTGAATGCTAACCTACCTCATATATAATATTTTAGAAACTTATAACCCTTACGAATCCTAATGCTTTACTATCCATTGTCTATTATTATCCAGTATTCCATATTTATTTGATAATCTAAAAAATGAATGGCTAAATCAAAGGTTTCCTTAAAAAAGAGGATTAATAGCCCACTCCTTCAGCAGTTCAATGAATATACTCAAAGTCAACGGTCTCATTTTGTATCTTGCGGGCCTATCAATTAAAATGAATGGCAAAAATTTCACCGTTTAAAGCTCTGAGACCTGCTGCAGAACTGGCTCCCAAAGTGGCATCAAAACCCTACGATGTTTTAAACAGCAAAGAAGCAAAGATTGCTGCTGAAGGTAATCCATATTCGTTTTTACATATAACCAAAAGCGAGATTGACCTTTCAGAAAATATAAACATTCACAGCAGTGAAGTGTATGATAAAGCAAAACAAAATCTTGAAGCCTTCATTCAGCGTAATGTGCTGTTTAAAGAAAGTAAACCATGCTATTACATTTATGAACTGGTAATGAATGGCCGTAGCCAAACTGGGTTAGTATGTACAAGTTCTGTTGATGATTATGAGAACGACATCATTAAAAAGCACGAGCATACCCGCCCTGAAAAAGAACAGGATCGCATTAATCATATTACTACCACGGGTGCACAAACAGGTAATGTATTTTTAGCGTATCGCAACAACAGTGCAATTGACACCTTAATATCTACCTGGAAAAATGATAGAAGCCCGGTTTATAGTTTTACTGCCAACGATGACGTGCAACATACCGTGTGGGTAGTAAACGATAGCGATACTATCAGTTATATAACTTCTCTGTTTGAAGAAGAAGTACCTTTTACTTATATAGCAGATGGCCACCATAGAGCAGCTTCAGCGGCGAGGGTTAGAAAAGAGATGGGTAAAAAAGCAACACAAGAAGCAAATGGTTTTTTAACCACACTTTTTCCTTCGAACCAGTTATACATTATGGATTATAACCGAATGGTTAAAGACTTAAATGGTTTGACCGAAAAAGAATTTTTAGAAAAATTGAACATTGACTTTACTGTAGAAATGATAGGTACTAACCCCGTTACCCCAAATGGATTACATCAGTTTGGTATGTACCTGGGTGAAAACTGGTATTCCCTAACCGCTAAAGAAGGCACTTATACCAACGACGCAATTGGAATTTTAGATGTAACAATATTACAAAACAACATTATTAATAAAATTTTAGGTATAACTGACCCACGTACAGACACAAGGATTGATTTTGTAGGAGGTATTAGAGGTCTTGGAGAATTGTCCAAAAGGGTGGATGAAAAAGATATGGCCGTTGCATTTTCGCTTTACCCTGTTAGCATTCAACAATTGTTTGACATTGCAGATAGTGGTAATGTAATGCCTCCTAAAAGTACCTGGTTTGAGCCAAAACTTAGAGATGGTTTATTAACTCACCTTATCAATTAAAGGCAGGTTGTCATTATTTGTTTAGCAGTAAATTAATTATGATTTTAATGAAAAGATGTACCATTCTGCTGATCTACTTTATATGCTCATCAGCCGTTTGCTTTGGACAGGCAATTGATGCCAATGCCCTGCATGAAACTGCAAGAGACTTTATTAAGAAAGGTGATTTTGACAATGCTATACTGGTACTAAACAGGGCTATTACTGCCGAACCCGAAAATAAAGACCTAAAAAAAGACCTTTTATATGCCAGTTATTTAAAACGAGATTTTGCAAAAGCAATTGAAGTTGGCGAGCAATTGATCAAACGTACCGATGCAGATGTGCAAACGTACCAAATGCTGGGGCTTGCATACAAAGCAATTGCTGATAATAAAGAAGCAGAAAAATTGTATAAAAATGGTTTAAAAAAGTTTGCGAACGAAGGCATAATGTACAGCGAGTATGGCGAACTGATAGCAGAAAAAGAGCCTGAAGCTGCAATAAAACTATTTGAAAAAGGGATTGAGGCAGATGCTAACCATAGCACCAATTATTATCACATGGCACGTTGGTATGCAAAACAGGGAGATGTTTTGTGGAGCATTATATATGCAGAAACTTTTTTAAATCTTGAAAGCTTCACCAACCGCAGCACCGAAATAAAGAACCTGTTGCTTGAACAGTATAAAAAGTTTTTTATTTCGGGTGCAGCAGAAGCTGCAACCTCCTTTAAAAAGCCTAACGACTTTTTAAAGGAGGTTGCCACAGTGTTATCGCAACAGCAAAGCCAGGCAGCATTTGGTATTACCCCCGAAAGCCTGACAGTTATAAGGACCCGTTTTATTTTACAATGGTTTGATAAAGATGCCGAACGCTTTCCTTTCCGGTTGTTCGACCATCAAAGACAACTGTTGCAGGAAGGATTATTTGATGCGTACAATCAATGGCTTTTTGGCCCTGCGTCAAACCTTGCAGCTTACCAGTTATGGCAAAAGTATCATCCAGAGGATTACAATAGCTATCTTTCATTTGTAAGAGGAAGGGTATATAAAATTCCTGAAGGGCAGCAGTATAAAAACTTAAACTAAAACAATTGTCGCTGACTTTTTCAACTTTGACCTTGCTCAAATATTGAAATTCCGCAAAACATCAATCTAAAAAAAACGTCACCTAACAGGTGACGCAGTCTTAAACTCAAAACACAAAGGCTTCTTCTTTTTTAGATCATCCAGATATTAGAAAAAAACGGGGAACTTATTTATTAACTACAAATTACAGATAATAGAAGTGGGAATAATGGGTACTAATACCCATCTTTTTAATTTCATAAATTAACGCAAGGCAACGTGTTTTTACGAGCTTCCTCAAAGAATGTAGAAAT
>JBBQVY010000076.1:0-20180 GCA_038211085.1 Chitinophagales bacterium
TGCTTAGCTGCAACCCATGCTTGTGCCACAGTTCAGGCATTTATAGCAGGTGCCACTACGTAAAGTTATATGTCCGCAGGTGCTACAGGCGGGTGCATCGCTTTGCATGCTTTTAGCTGCCGCATTTAAAGCATCCATGCCGCTATCATTTTTAATAGCAATTGCTTTTTGCATTTTTTGTTGTTGAACAACTGGTGGTGTTACACTCGCTTGCCTTGCAGGAGTAATACGGACACTGCTTAGTTCAGGCAATAGTTCATCATCGCCCAGGTTGGCTATCTCAGGCTTGTCCAGTACATGTACCAAATCGGTACGGTGAGAATATTCGTAGGCAAGGCAACGGAAGATAAAGTCAACCAAAGAGGTGGTAGTCTTTATGTTCGGATGATCTACCATACCGGCCGGCTCAAACTTGGTAAACACAAATTTTTCGGTAAACTCTTCCAACGGAACACCATACTGTAAGCCCACCGAAATGGCAATGGCAAAACAGTTCATCAGGCTGCGCAGGGTAGAACCTTCTTTGGCAAGATCAATGAATATTTCTCCCAATGTACCATCCTGGAACTCTCCTGTTCGCAGGAAGATAACCTGTCCGCCCACTTTGGCTTTTTGTGTAAAGCCACGGCGTTTTGCCGGTAGTTTTTTGCGCTCTACAATTTTTGATAACTGGCGCTTCAACTGTGTATCAGGACTATCGTGCATACGCTTGGTCACTTCTTCCAACAGTTCTTCGACCGTTAACTTGCTCATGTCAACAATGTTAGAATCTGCGGCTGCAACTTCAGTGGTAGCCTCGGCAGTATCGTCTTTTTTCTTCTTATCACTTTTGGTACTTAAAGGCTGGCTAAGCTTGCTGCCATCACGGTACAGGGCATTTGCCTTTAAACCTAACTGCCAGCTTAGTAAATAACAATCAGCAATTTCTTCAACCTTGGCCTCATTGGGCAGGTTAATGGTTTTAGAAATAGCACCGCTGATAAATGGCTGCGTGGCACCCATCATGCGGATGTGGCCATGTGCATGAATGTAGCGCTCTCCTTTTTGACCACACTTGTTAGCACAATCAAAAACACTCAGGTGTTCTTTTTTAAGGAAAGGTGCGCCTTCAACCGTCATGGTTCCGCAGATGTAATCGTTAGCCGCTTCAATTTGCTCGTCGCTAAAGCCCAAAGCCTCCAGCAGGTTAAAATTCCAGTCGTTGTATTGCTCCGGGGTAAAGCCCAGTCTCTCCAAACAAGCTTCGCCTAAGGCAAAGCGATTAAAGACAAATCCAATTTCGAAAGCTGATTTTACAGAAACACTCAACTTAGCAATCTCTTCACCAATAAAACCTTTTTCGCTAAGGGTTTGTGGGTTGATGAAAGGAGCTCCGTCAAAAGTGCCGCTACCCACAGCATATTTTATAATGGCATCCACTTCACCATCATTATAACCAAGGTTGCTTAGTGCCAATGGCACTGATTGATTGATGATCTTGAAATATCCGCCGCCGCTTAGTTTTTTAAACTTTACCAAAGCAAAATCAGGTTCAACACCGGTAGTGTCGCAATCCATAACCAAACCAATGGTTCCGGTTGGGGCAATCACTGTTGTTTGAGCATTGCGATAGCCATACTTCTCTCCCATTTCAACTGCCTCATCCCATGCTTTGCAGGCAGCAGTTAATAAGTAATCAGGACAGTATTTTGCTTTTATACCCTGTGGCTTCAGGCTTAGTTGCTCATACGTATCAGCATCGTAAGCAGCCAGGCGATGGTTGCGCATTACACGTAGCATATCCTCCTTGTTTTCTTCAAACTTATTAAAGGCACCCAGGTGGCGGGCCAACTCTGCACTGGTGCGATAACTTACACCAGTCATGATGGCTGAAATGGCACCGGCAATTCCCCTTGCTTCTTCGCTGTCGTAAGCAATACCGCTAACCATTAGCATGCTACCCAGGTTGGCAAAACCCAAACCAAGGGTACGGTAATCAAACGAAAGTTGTGCTACTTCCTGCGAAGGAAATTGGGCCATTAATACAGAGATTTCCAATACCACTGTCCATAAACGGCAGGTATATTCAAATCCTTCTACATCAAAAATGTTGTTATCATCGTTATGAAACTTGCGCAGGTTAACAGAGGCCAGGTTACAAGCAGTGTTGTCCAAAAACATGTACTCCGAGCAAGGGTTTGATGCCCTTATCTCCCCACCTTGTGGGCACGTATGCCACTCGTTTATGGTAGTGTTGTATTGAAGACCCGGGTCAGCACATCTCCAGGCAGCATACGAAATTTTATTCCACAACTCACGGCTGTTAATCTTCTTCATTACACGGCCATCTGTTCGTGCAGTCAGCTCCCAATCTTCACCTTTTTCCAGTTTCTCAAAAAACTCGTTAGGTACACGTACCGAGTTATTTGAGTTTTGACCGGAAACTGTACGATAAGCTTCGCCTTCGTAATCGCTGGCATAACCGGCGTTGATCAATGCACCTACTTTCTTTTCTTCTTCTACCTTCCAGTCAATAAAGTTTACAATTTCAGGATGGTCCAGATCAAGACAAACCATTTTGGCTGCCCTGCGGGTTGTACCACCGGATTTGATTGCACCTGCAGCACGATCGCCTATTTTCAAAAAGCTCATTAATCCACTTGAAGTACCACCGCCACTTAATTTTTCACCCTCTCCCCTGATATTAGAAAAGTTGGTTCCAACTCCTGAACCGTATTTAAAAATTCTTGCTTCGCGAACCCACAGATCCATTATTCCACCCTCATTCACCAAATCATCATCAACACTCAAAATAAAACAGGCATGCGGCTGTGGACGCTCATAGGCCGATGTTGATCTTTTTAGCTGACCATCCCTTTCATCAACAAAAAAGTGACCCTGCGGCTTTCCGGTTATACCATAACTTTCATGCAAACCTGTATTAAACCATTGTGGGCTGTTAGGCACACAAGCCTGGTTTAAAATACTATATACCAACTCCTCATAAAATACCTGTGCATCTTCAGCAGAAGCAAAATAGTCGTAGCGCTCTCCCCAAACCTTCCAGCAATTGGCCATACGGTGTGCTACTTGTTTTGCTGAAGTTTCACGTCCCTTTGTGCCATCCGCCTGCGGAACACCCGCTTTACGAAAATATTTTTGAGCAATGATGTCCGTAGCAATCTGGCTCCATTGCCTTGGAACTTCAACATTGTTCATTTCGAATACTACCTCACCCGACGGGTTTCGGATAACGCTGGTGCGGTAATCGTATTCAAATAAGTCGAATGGAGATACTCCTGGTTTTGTAAAACGTCGCTGGAATTGTAGCCCGTTTGCGGATGGCGAAGTCATGAGCGGATTAATTTATGAGTTATGAAATAAGTAAAAAGTGCCCCTGGAAAATGTAGCGGGTTGACGAAAATAGAACCCATCACTGAAAATTAGAAGAGTCAATTTTCAACAGAATGTGGACAAATCATTCAAACTTTTTAAAGCTCAATGGGGCATTGTGTTTCACGGTAATTGCATGCCTTAAAAACATCTTTTCGTGAAATTTGGCATTAAAATTTTCTTCGTTTCTAAAAATTGAACGAACTCCATATTGAATGTTTCGCAAAACACTCAGGTGTTTTTTTGTAATTTGAATTTAGTATTCTATATGGCATGATTGTATGATGTAGTTTAAAGGCCATTCATGTTTGTTGATATTAAATATTTTAAACAAAAATTTTTTAGCATTTTTGCAACACTACCGATAATCAATTGAATGAAGAATAAGCTATACCAGCATTTTATAAGGAGTAAACAGCAAGGCCATAAGTCGTTTGCGGTATTAATCGATCCGGATAAAGTTGACAATACCAAGATTGAGCAATTAATCAGTCTTGCGTTGGACGCTAAGGTTGATTACCTCCTGGTGGGTGGAAGCCTGCTAATATCTAATCACTTAGATGACTGTGTGAGCCAGATTAAAGCTATTTGCAACATCCCTGTCATCCTTTTCCCCGGTAGTCCCTCGCAGGTTAGTAAGTATGCTGATGCACTCCTTTACCTTTCGCTTATCTCCGGCAGAAATGCTGAATTGTTGATTGGGCAGCACGTGGTAAGTGCGCCTTTTGTCCGTAACAGCGGCCTTGAAATTATGCCAACCGGGTATATGGTGATAGATGGAGGAGCTCCAACTACCGTATCCTACATATCGAACGCAACCCCCATACCCAGCGATAAGAACGAAATTGCCCTTTGTACAGCTATGGCCGGCGAAATGCTGGGCATGAAACTGATTTATATGGATTCTGGCAGCGGCGCCAAACGCCCCATTACTGAAAGCATGATTGAAATGGTAGCCAGCCATATAGAAGCTCCTTTGATCATTGGTGGTGGCATTAATACACCTGAAAAAGCCTACCGCAATTGTAAGGCCGGAGCTGATGTTATTGTGGTGGGTAATGCCATTGAAAAAGATGCCAGCCTGATTAAAGAAATGGCAGCAGCGGTGCATAGCAGTAATATTATTACCAGCCTTACGATTTAATTTGCCAGGTTTTAATTTCTTCGTTTTTACTATACTTTAGACGATCGTAGTGGATAACCTTCATTGAGTGGATTACCGGAAACTACCCTTTCAATCACTGGAAGAAGCCTTACATTCCCTCCATTGATTGCTTCAACATTCTGTAAAGTTTTGGTTGACTGCCAAGGAGTGTTATAAGCCAAAAAATAAATTTATTCCTTCTGCCTTAATTAGTCAGGCAATGTACTGTAGGGCTAAATTGCTATGCCTTTAATTGTGCTTGCAGTTGCACTCAACTTTGTTCAGGCAGTTTCGTATTTTCCTTTTACGTGTATATTTAGATAAGCATTCACCAATCCCGCTGACCCCTTTTACCCTCTGTTTTGAAGGAATCAAAAACGATAATAACTTCAAAGGTTCGCGATGCTACATGCCTGGTATTACTCTTGACGGCACTTTTAATTGCACCCATAGTATTGTTAGGGCAGCCCAATATAATTACTCCTGAAGCCATAATGCTTGCAACACCGCTTTCTACCCGTAACAATGCGCTTTTTGGCAAAGCAAACTGCTTTATAGAAAATAAGGGGCAGTTTGGTAAGCTTGTAACGGATCACCCTGAAATGGGAGCTATACTTTTTGGATATGAAGGTTTGGAAATGCCCGTGTTGTTTACAAGTAAAGGGCTGGTATACCTGCAACGAAAAGTAACCGGGGCAAGTGAAAAAGACCGCGAAGAAATGGAGCGAAAGGAAAGGAGGCAGGGAAGGCGTAAAAAAGAGGAAGAAGAGATTGAAGCACGAACCGCAATCGACAAAATTATAACGATGCGGTGGCTGAATGCAAATGCCACAGTAAGTGTGGTAGCCGAAGAACAAAACACTGCCTACCATACGTACGCATCTGTGCAGGAGCGGGCCTATGGATATAAAAAAATAATTTATAAAGACATTTACCCAGGGACAGACATTACCTTTTTCTTCTCTCAAAATAAAAAAGCGGGATTTGAATACACTGTAACCGTGCAACCTGGCGCCAACGCAGCATTAGTTAAGATGATGTTTGGCGGCGATGTAACCGAAGTGACTAAAACAGCCGCAAACACATTGACCATACGGTCGGCCATTGGAGGCATCATTCAAACAAAACCAGTAGCTTTTTACGGAAACGATTTACTGGCTAAGGGAAACCAGCAAAAAGTAGCAGTTGGCTATACTGTAAAAAATAAGCAGGTGGGATTTGACATGCCTACAGGTTACGATACAACAAAACCCTTTGTCATAGACCCTTTTGTTACCGCCACTGGTAATCTTACCGGGTTAAATGCAGGAAAGGGGAAAGATGTTGACTACGATTATGAAGGGAATGTTTATGTAACAGGTGGAGGAAGCGGGGCTACCACTCATCAACTGGCCAAGTTTAATGCAGCAGGGGTTTTACAATGGACCTTTAATGGAACCCTAACGATACCATCCTGGTTGTTTGGTACCTATTGGGGTGGGTGGATGGTAGAAAAACCCACAGGGAATGTGTACCTGGGGCAAGGCTTTAATCCCACCACCGGTTTTAGGGTAATACGCATTAGTACCACCGGGCTGTACGATAATTTTATTACTACCGCCAACCCCAGTTTCAGGGAGGCGTGGAAAATGTACTGGAGTTGTAACAATGGTTTTCCACAAATACTGGTGGCGGGAGGCGGTACCAATTCCAACATCAACTTTGGCGTTTTCGTACCTCCATCTACTGCCATCGGCTCTTTAAATGTAACCGGTATACCTTACACCGGAAGCGCCGGCTGGGCGCAGGACATCGTTGACTTTATCATCGATCCTACCAACAACGATATGTATACCATTTACGGATCGTTGTTTGGCAATCCATCGCTGACCAATAAAATTTATAAAAATACCTATCCATATAGCGGTGCTTCCGTGGCGTGGAATGTTCCCTCAGGTTTTACATCGGTACAGGAAATAGCCAACAGGCCTTACCTGGCCGGTGGTAATATTGATAACTCCGCCAACATTTTTGCCTTAAACGCATCGTATCTTTTTTACTGGGATGGAAAAAATTTAAAGGCATTTAACAAGGCAACCGGCAGTGGGATTGGAGCGCCATTGGTTACAAGCAATACTACACTTATGCAGGGAGGAATTGTTGCAGATGCCTGCAACAATGTATTTGTGGGTGATGGCAATGGCATTATAAAAGTGTACAAATTTACTGGTGCTTTTTTCGACGACGCAGCTGCGCCGGACATAACCATTCCAGGCTTTAATGGGAAGGCTGTGTACGATCTGGCGTTTGATGAGTCTAAAAAACTGTTATATGCAAGTGGCAACGGCTTTGTGGCATCGTTCGATATATCGTCTTACTGTCCCACTTCACAATATACTTTGACACTGGTGCCTGATTGTGCCACCAACAGTGCTAAAGTCACTATAAACCCTGCACCTCCCACAGGCTCTACAGTTTCCTTTAACTTGTCTATAGGTTCAACCAAAGTGGCCACTAACACTACCGGAAATTTTACGGGTCTTCAACCTAACATCACTTATTCTGTGCTTGCTACCATTAACCAGGCGTGCAGTGGGTCGCAGGCAACCACCACTTTTATTCTTCCTGCGGCGGGTATTGCCATTGGGCAATCAAATACTACGTGCGGAAACAGTACAGGCGCTATAACGGCTACCGGGTCAGGCACAGCAGGTCCATATACCTACAGTCTTGACGGAACTAATTTTCAGGCCACGGGAAATTTCACAGGGTTAGCTGCAGGCATTTATACAATTACGGTAAAAGATGCCAATGGATGTAAAAACGCAAAAGAGGTCACCATTGATAACACCAACGGACCGGCGCTAACCTTCACCCAAACCAACGCCGACTGTGGAAACAATACAGGGACTATTACTGCCAATGCAAGTGGCGGATTAACGCCTTATCAATACAGTGTTAACGGTACTAACTATCAATCTGGAAATTTCTTTACCGGGTTGGTAGCATCAACTTATACGCTCACTGTAAAAGATGCCAACGGATGTACCAATTCAGCGAGTGTAACCATCACCAGTTCGCCAAAGCCATTACTAAACGCTATTGCTGCATCCGCTACGTGCGGCAGTAACAATGGAACCATCACGGCCTTTGGCAGCGGCGGCACCGGGGCACTGCAGTACAGTATCAATGGCAATGTTTTCCAGGTATCAAATGTATTTACAAACCTAACCCCGGGGTCTTACACTGTAACGGTTAAGGATGCAGACGGATGTACCAATACTACTTCCTTAACCCTTCCCAATTCGCCTGCTCCAACCGTTACGGCCACTTCCACACCGGCGGCCTGTAGTAACATTAATGGAACAATTACCGCTACTGGTGCAGGGGGTATTGCCCCGTTGCAGTACAGCATGGATGGAATAAATTTTCAACCGGGTAATATTTTTACCGGGCTGGCAGCAGGTTCCTATTCCATTACTGTAAAGGACAACACGGGGTGTACTAATGTAATAACTGTATTGGTAAACAGTACCGGTGGCCCTATCGTTACAGCAGTACCCACTGTGTCGTCGTGCAGTTCAAACAACGGAACTATTACCGTAACAGCTTCAGGTGGAACAGGCACCTATACTTACAGTATTAATGGCCAAAATTACCAGGTATCCAAAACCTTTGCTGGGTTAGCAGCTGGCAATTATGTTGTGTATGTAAGAGACGGTGGGGGTTGTATAGGCACTGTTTCGATAACCGTAGGAAATGCGGCAGGACCCGCTTTGTCTGCTACTTCGGTAGCTACAGCCTGCAATGCCAATACGGGAAGTATTGCTGTTACCGCGACAGGCGGATTACCTGCTTATCAATACAGTATTAATGGCACTACTTACCAGCCGTCAAATGTTTTTTCGGGGTTGGCTACAGGCGATTTTATGGTGTATGTAAAAGATGCGAATGGGTGTATACAATCAACCAACATTGCTATTACTAATGTTTCAGGACTTTCGTTGGCCGCGAGTTCTATATCATCTTCTTGTTTTAATGGCGGTTTCATTACCGCAACTGCAACGGGTGGTGTTGCGCCGCTACAATTCTCTATAAATGGCACCACCTACCAGCCAGGTAATTTCTTTTCAGGCCTAACACCCGGCAACTATACCGCGTATGTAAAAGATGCCAATAACTGTATCGTAACCAAACCTGTCACAGTAGCCTCGGCAGGTACGTTAACGTTAGGTGTTTCCAGTACCGATGCCACTTGCAGCAGCACCAACGGAATATTGATCTTAACAGGAAACAATGGTGCTGTTCCATTGACTTATAGCCTCGATGGCATTACTTATCAAACAGGCGGAACATTCTTAAATGTGGCAGCAGGCAACTATAGTGTTAAGGTGAAGGATGCAACGGGGTGCATCGTTTCGCAACCTGTTAGCATTGCCAACGTGGGTGCTGGTCCAGGCATTTCAACTTTTACAGTGGTAGCCCGCAATGCCTATGTATGTAACCAGTCATTAGGAAGAATAACCAATCCGCGGGTAAATGGTGCCAACTGCAATGCCTGTACTTTTAGTTTGGATTTTGGTCCATTTGTATCCAATTCAACACAATTATTTTTAAATGTTGCAACTGGTATCCATACGGTAACTGCAAAGGATGCCAACGGATGTACCAAGACCATTTTTGCTACTATTGGAATTGCTGCACCTTCTACCGCTACTGCGGTTGTTACCACTACTGCCTGCAATACCACCAATGGCTCTATAAAAATTACAGGCATTGGCCCCAATACGCCTTATCATGCAAGCATTTCAGGCCTGGGAGGCCCATGGGTAACGTTTGACCCTGATTTTACTTTTACCGGTTTGGCGCCGGGTGTTTACCAAATAATTATTGCCGACGACGAAAGCTTTGATATTGGCCCACCAGTTGACCCAGGTGGCTGCTTAGATACGATTGAAGTGGTAGTGCCTTCTATTGGTGGACCATCCATTGCAACCACAAAGGTCAATGGTACCTGTTCGTCAAACAATGGAGTACTAACAACGACTGGCAGCGTGGGAACCCTGCCTTATCAATACAACATAAACGGAGGGCCATACTTTGCCAGCGGGGTATTTAATAATCTCGGTCCAGGCATTTATATCCTGGGGGTAAAGGATGCCACTGGTTGTGAAAATTTTAGAACCGATACGTTGGTTAACCAACCCGGGCCTGGTGTTACCGCGGTTATTGTTGATGCATCGTGTAACCTGGCTAATGCGACTATTACGGCAACGGGCTCGGGTGGAAAAGGGCCGCTTCAATACAGCATAGATGGAACTACTTTTCAAAGTAACAATGCATTCAATAACCTTGCAGCAGGAAATTATTTATTGTACGTCGCAGATTCCTTGAGATGTTATGGAACCATATCGGTCAACATTGCCATAACACCCATTCCAACAGTAACTGCCTTTTCTATTGCGGCCACCTGCAACATCAACGATGGAAAGATCGTTGCTTCAAATTCCACAGGGTTTGGACCGTTTGTTTACAGCATGAATGGAACGCTTTTCCAAAGCAATGATACATTTGGCGGGTTAACTGCCGGCGCTTATACCTTGTATATAAAAGATAGTTACGGATGCCAGTCGTCGACAGGAGTTTCAGTGGGAAATATAAGTGCGCCGGTCATATTAAATACCGCAACCACCTCCGCCAGTTGCGGTAACCCGGATGGAGGTATTACCATAACGGCAACCGGAGGGGTTGCTCCGCTTCAATATAGTATCAATGGTATCCAATTCTTTTCCTCCAATGTGTTCAACGGTTTAGCAAGTGGTAACTATACGGTAACGGTAAAGGACGCCGGGGGATGCCTCGTTACCAAAACCTTACTGGTAGGTAATTTGCCCGGTCCGCAGGTTTTGACCTATACTTCTGTCAATGCGGCCTGTGGGCTAAACAATGGCACTATTACTGCCAGTGCTTCGGGTGGCTCGGCACCATTAAACTATTCAATAGATGGTACTACTTACCAGGCTTCACCAGTCTTCAATAATGTAGCCGCAGGTAGTTTATTGCTGTATGTAAAAGATGCTAAAGGATGTTTGAAATCGCTACCGATAACGTTACTCGATTTAACCGGACCTACCTTAACCCTCAGTGCATCGGGAACTAGTTGTGGCCAAAGTGATGGAACCTGTACCACCAATGCGATTGGAGGTACAGGTGCACTTTTGTATAGCAAAAATGGAAGTACTTTTCAAAGCAGCAATATTTTTACTGGCTTGGCAGGTGGGCTATACACTATAAATGTTAAGGATGCCCGGGGCTGCGTAAAATCTTCCGTTATAACCGTTAATACGATTGGCACTACTGTAACGCCAACTTTTAATCCTATAGCAGCCATTTGTTCGGGTGATGTGTTGGCTGCTTTGCCTGCCATCTCGCTAAATGGTATTACCGGCAGCTGGTCACCTGCGTTGAACAATACCGCAACCACTACTTACACCTTTGCGCCGGGTGTTGGACAGTGTGCTGATGCATCAACCCTTACTATCACAGTCAATCAAAAAGTTACTCCAACTTTTAACCCTGTTGCGGCTATATGCTCGGGTGATGTGTTGGCTGCTTTGCCTACTAGTTCGCTAAATGGCATCGCAGGAAGTTGGTCACCTGCGTTGAACAATACAGCAACCACTACTTACACCTTTGCACCCGCCGTTGGGCAATGTGCGAATAATACAACCTTAACTATTTCGGTCAATCAAAAAGTTTCGCCCACTTTTAACCCTGTAGTACCAATATGTTCCGGAGATGCAATTGCTGCTTTGCCTACAACCTCGCTAAATGGCATTACGGGAAGTTGGTCGCCTGCTCTTAATAACACCGCCACTACCACTTACACCTTTGCACCAGTTGTCGGGCAATGTGCGAATAGCGCAACCTTAACCATTACGGTCAGTCAAAAAGTTACACCAACGTTTAATTCTGTTGCAGCTATATGCTCGGGTGATGTTCTTACCGCTTTGCCTACAACCTCGGTGAATGGAATTACGGGAAGTTGGACACCTGCGTTGAATAATACAGCTACCACTATTTACACTTTTGCGCCGACCGCCGGACAATGTGCGAATACCGCAACCCTAACTATTACGGTCAATCAAAAAGTCACTCCAACGTTTAATTCTGTTGCAGCTATATGCTCGGGTGATGTACTTGCCGCTCTGCCTACAACCTCTCTCAATGGTATTACCGGTAGTTGGTCCCCGGCGTTGAATAATACTGCTACCACAACCTACACCTTTACGCCTACGGCCGGGCAGTGTGCTAATACAACAGCCCTAATCATTACTATAAACCCGGTACAGGTTCCGGTAATTAATTGTGGACCTTCCACATCGTCAGAAGTAATATTTTCATGGGCTGCACTCAGCAACGCAAATAGCTACTCAGTTGCCTATAGAATTAATGGTGGGGCGGTGGTAAACGTAGGAAGCATAGGCAATATTCTTATGTACAAAGTGCAGGGATTAACTGCCGGCGACTTTGTAAATATGAGTGTTACTCCGCTTGGTGCAGCCGGCTCGTGCATGGCAATTGGTTCGGCAAACTGCCTCGCCGCGACATGCACACCACCAACAGCTAACATCAGTTACAATTCACCGATATGTAAAAGCAATCCCGCTTCTGTACCCGTAACCTTAACAGGTACTGGTTCCTTTTCGGGAGGAGCATACAATGCTCCGCAAGGTCTTTCCATCAATAGCAGTATAGGTGCTATTAATCCAACACTGAGCACCCCGGGTAAGTACACGGTCACCTATACAATTGCAGCGGCCGGCGGGTGCCCTGCCGTAAATGCAACCACATCAATTACCATAAACGATTTGACCACACCTTCCTTTTCACCGGTTGCAGCAATATGTTCCGGAGAAACATTGAACCCTTTGCCAACTACTTCGCTCAATGGTATCACAGGTAGTTGGTCTCCCGTAATTAATAATACTTTAACCACCACTTACACATTTGCAGCCGCACAAGGACAATGTGCAAATAACGCTTCGCACACAATTGTTATTAATGCCTTACCTGCAACGCCAGTTTTATCGGTAATTCAACCGACATGTTCAATTTCAACGAGCACCATAAACATTACTTCCACGATAATAAGCCTAACCTTCAGTTTGGATAAAGCACCATTTATTTCCTATCCTTCAATTGGATTTACAGGTGTTGGGAGTGGAAATCATTTAGTGGTTGCTAAAAATTTACAAGGCTGCCAGTCCGCCACGGTCAATGCTTTTGTTAATGCCGCACCAAACCCTCCAACTGCCTTAGCAACTACAGTCACCAATGCTGCTTGTGGTTCAAATAATGGAACCATTAAACTAGGGTTGGTAACAGGTGGCGCACCACCATTTTCATATGCTTTCGACGGGGGACCATTCTCTTCTACAGTTGAATATCTCAATCTGGCAGCTGGTGCGCATTCCGTTGTTGTAAAAGATGACAATGCATGTACGTTCATCAAGTCACTTACTATCGATAATTCAAACGGTGCAACAGTATCGACAACTGTTACGCCAACAAGTTGTGCCCTCAAT
Source organism: Chitinophagales bacterium (assembly GCA_038211085.1). Classification (GTDB taxonomy): domain Bacteria; phylum Bacteroidota; class Bacteroidia; order Chitinophagales; family Chitinophagaceae; genus Segetibacter. The sequence goes on from JBBQVY010000076.1 coordinate 13,084, forward strand.
AATGGCATTGTTACGGCAGCAGGTACCGGAGGTAAAACACCTTACCTTTTTTCTATTGATGGAACCAACTTTCAGCCTTCACCCATCTTTAATAATCTTTCAGCCGGTAGTTATATCCTAACCATAAAAGATGCGAATAACTGTATTGGTTCAACCAATGTTCCCATCGCAAGTTCAGCCGGTGTTAGCGTTACTGCCAACACGCTTCCTGCAAGTTGTGGAGCTGCTACGGGTTCTATAACCATAAATGGTTCAGGCGGCGTGCTACCATATAAATATTCAATTGATGGAACCAACTATCAAAGTGGTAATAGGTTTGATAGTTTGATTGGAGGGAGCTACATAATAATTTTAAAGGATGCGAAAAACTGTAGTGCCTCTTTCGCCGCAGTGGTACCTGTCAACAATTCCATTGCTGTGGTGACTACCCCCGATACTGCTGTTTGTGCGGGTAGCCTTTTTCAACTTAAGGTAGTTTCTACGGCTACCAGTTATAAATGGTTTCCAGCTACAGGCTTAAGCAACAGTTCAATTGCCAACCCAATTGCTGCACCCACTAATACCACAACTTATATTGTTACCGGCACGTTGGGAGTTTGTTCCGTCAATGATACTATTACTATTAAAGTGTATCCTCCTCCCCTTGCCAATGCTGGTGCCGATATAAAAGTTTGCTTTGGCCAGCCTGTTCAATTGCAGGGTAGCGGTGGCGTTTCTTACTTATGGAGCCCATCATTTAATCTCTCGAACAATCGGGTAAGAAATCCGAATATTTTGTCGCCTGCCCAAGGTACTTACCGTTATTATTTGGCTGTGATCGACACCAATGGATGCCATTCTTTAATTACTGACACTGTTTTAGTTACTATTACGCCACCGGTAAAAGTTTTTGCAGGAAACGACACCTCCATAGTCGTTAACCAGCCCTTGCAATTAAATGCAGTCGACGTAAACAACAACAACCTGGTCAACTTTTTATGGTCGCCGTTCTTTGGGTTAAGCGATTCACGTATTAAGAACCCGGTTGCCACAGTTGATAGAAATGTCACCTACTTTTTAACCGCCAGTAACAGTATAGGTTGTAGTGGTAACAGCCAGATAACTATTACCGTCTTCCAAAAGCCCGATCTGTTTGTACCAACCGCCTTTACACCTAACAACGATGGACTGAACGATTTTGCCAAAGTGTTCCCGGTTGGAATAAAACAACTCGTCAATTTCAGTATTTACGACAGGTGGGGAAAATTGGTATTTTCGACAACCAATGAAAAGCTGGGGTGGGATGGCATGTACAAAGGCCAAAAGCAATCTACCGCCGCCTTTGTTTGGGTAGCCGAAGCGATCGACTATAAAGGCACAAGGTTATTTAAGAAAGGAACCGTAGTGCTAATCAGGTAACTATTTGTTTGGGTCGATTTTTTTAAGTTATCGCTTAGGCAAACTTAATTAGGTATTCATATTCCGGATGCCTTAGAATATACTTCCTCACGAAAATACAATAGACCGTTACCCGCAGGTCATTCTCTTTGGCATACTCCAATGCATACTTTGCTAATGAAGAAGCAAGTCCCTTTCATTCCAAATTTTCGGGTACTACGGTATGCATCAAAATAAAGCGGCCATCGTGCCAACGGGATTCCATAAAAGCAATTTCGCCGCCAGGCAATTTGGCTTCAAAGTGTTGGAGGTCTTTATTGTCAACAATGGTTATGTTTTCATTCATCCCGGTAAAAATAAAAGTTCCAATGATTTACAAACCCTCATGCAAATTCTAATCGTACTTAGTTTGTTAAGAAGTACCCATGGTATTTTGCTTTTGTCCTCTTTCGTTTAACCGGGTTATACAACCACGGGCAACATAGTTTCGTTTTTTAATGTGCCGCGCCCAGATCAACAGGAGGCCCTTTTTTTATTTTAGCTAAAAACACAATGGGTAATATGCAGGCACAAATGATACCGATCAACATAAATCCTTCGCCATAACTAAGTATGGCCGCTTGTTTTGACAACGCTCCTTCCATAGCCCCGGTGGCCATATGTTGTGCTTCATTAATGCTAAATCCTTTTACAGTAAAACTTTGCACCAGGTTATAGTATCGTTCGTTCGCATTGGGGTTGTAAAGGGAAATATTGCCCATAAGGTCGTTGCGGTGAATAGCCATTCTGCGTATTACAAAAGTGTTTACTATGGCTATACCAATGGATCCGCCCAGCAATCGAAGCATGTTAGAGAAGCCAGACGCCTGCGCTATCTGGCGGCCTTTTAATCCCGATAAGGTAAGCCCTGCCACGGGGACGAAGATGAAGCCAAAGCCAAGGCCGCGTATCATTTGCGGCCAAAACCAATCCCATTCGCCGGAGGTGGGCGTGGCCATATGAAAGGTGATCCATTCGTACGCTATCACAAAGGCAAACCCGAATATTACCAACACTTTCGGGTTAACTCCTTTTTTTATGAGAGCCCCGTTAATGCCCATTAGCATGCCCGTTAAAAATGCACTTGGCAATATCAACAGGCCGGTGCGGGTAGCGTTCCAACCCAAAAAGCCCTGAACAAATACTGGATACAAAAATACGGAGCAGTAGATGGCAACCCCAAAGGCAACATTCAACGCCGAGCCTACTATCACGTTTCGGTTTCGTAAAATTCTAAGGTCAACCACCGGGTTTTTTGCTGTAAGTTCCCGGATGATGAAAAACACTACACCCAATACAGCGAGAATAAAAAAGATGACAATGAAGTTGCTGGTGAACCAATCTTTCTTCTCCCCTTCTTCCAGCACCAGTTGCAAACCACCTATGCCAATAATTAGCAAAATGATGCCAATATAATCAACCTTTCCCTGCAGCTTTTCTTTGGTGCCTTTGATAAAACGCCACGATAATATGGCCGCAACTATACCGATAGGGATGTTCACATAAAATATCCATCCCCACGAAAAATTATCAGTAAGGTAGCCGCCCAGTACCGGGCCCAGCGTTGGGCCCATTACAATACCGGCGCCAAATATGCCGTTGGCTTTATCAATCTCTTCAGGCGGAAAAGTTTCTACCAACACTGTTTGCGCAGTAGCTAATAACGCACCACCACCTATGCCTTGTATAAAGCGCCAAAACACCAACATCCAAATGCTCGACGACAGCCCACACATCAGGCTCGCCGCAGTAAAGAGAATTACGGATGCGGTGAAATAAAGTTTTCGGCCAAAAATATTTGCAAGGAAACCTGTAAGCGGAATAATGATGATATTGGATACTGCATAGGCTGTTATTACCCATGCAGTCTCTTCAATGGCGGCACCTAGCGTGCCTGCTATCTGCCTGGTAGCTACGTTTACAATGGACGTATCTATTAGTTCCATGATGGCGCAGGTGATAACCGTAATAGTGATCAGCCATTTTTTCGCCCCTGTTTCGTAAGTAGGCTGCTGTGCTAAGGCGTTATCCATTTTATTTGGTTTGAACTTTTACCAGTACGCTCATACCAGCACGCAAAGGATATTTTGCGTCTGTATTTTCGATCGTTATTTTAACAGGAATTCGCTGCGTTACCTTTACAAAATTTCCTGTAGCATTGTCGGCAGGCAATAGGGAAAACTTTGCACCGGTAGCCTGCGAAAAGCTTTCGACCTTACCTTTAAAAACCTTATCGCTGTAGGCGTCTACTTTAATTTCTGCTTCCTGGTCCACCTTCATATTTTCAATTTGGGTTTCCTTAAAGTTGGCAACAACCCATACTTTTTTATTATCAGTTATCGCCAACAGAGGCTGACCAATTGAAACGACCTGCCCGTTTTGTACATTTTTTTTGGAAACAATACCGGCTGCGGGTGCTGTAATAACGCAATACGACAATTGCAGTTTGGACATTTCCAAATTGTTTTCCGCCTGTTTTATAGACAGTTCGGCCAGCAATACACCATTGTCGGATACCGCAACAGAATTTTTAGTAGTGGTAACCTGGTATTTGGCGGCCTCTATTTGCTTTCTTAGTGCCAACACCTGCGCTTCGGCCATTTCCAGTTTTGCCTGAGCATCGTCGCGGTCGGCTTTTATGGCATCAAACTGTTGTTGCGTGGCCGATTTAAGTTCCAGCAGGTTTTTAAATCGTTCGAAGTTTTTTGACACGAGGTTTAGCCTTGTTTTGGCCACATCTACACCAGCCTGCGCCGATGCGAGTGTGGCCTTTACAGCAGCGGAATTAGCAGCCACAGATGAAACACTGGATGCAGCGGTCTGCTGGCTGCTCTTAGACAAACTCACATTTTGTTTTGCCTGTGCCAAAGCCACTTCAGCCTGTTTAACGGCTATTACAAAATTGGCATCATCCAGTACTACCAATGTATCCCCTTTTTTTACAGTCTGGTTATCGTCTACCAATACCCGTACTACAGTACTGTTTATTTTAGGTATCACGGGGCTTATGTCTGCATCTAACTGGGCATCATCAGTTTCCTCGCCAGAGCAGCCAATAAAGGCAGCGATCAACAACAGTAGTAACAAGTAGGTTATCTTTTTCATGTAAAGTCAGTTGAAATAATTGATCAAAGGTTCTATCTGAAACTATTGCCAGAATTGCTAGCTGGCAGTTAGCATGTTTAATTGGTTGATTTAAGAAGCTTTCGATAAGCCAATTCAGCATTGGCCTCTGCTGTCGTAAGATTTATGTTGGCTTGGGTTAGCTGGGTATTGGCGGTTAAAAACTCGGTTGGTGTAGTTGTATTTTCCGAAAACCGGTTCTTTTCTACCCTGAAATTTTCAGTAGCTTCTTCCAGCGCTTTTTTAGCTACAGCAATTTTCTGAACCGCCTTCAGGTAATTGCTATAATCTGCGTTTATCTCAATTTGTATGGCCTCACTAAGTTGTTCGCTTGCTACCTGAGAACGCCTGATCTTTATTTTGCTCTCAGCTATGTTTTCTTTATTGGTAAAAAGATCACTTATGTTCCAGTTTAAAAAAATACCTATATCCCATGTGCCGGTCAGTACTGCCCGGTTGGGAAACAATCGCTGGTTTGGTTGGTCGTAGTTTACTTTACCGCCAACACTTACCGTAGGCAGGTAGTTGTCCTGGGCCACCCTTAGCCCAAGGTCGGCCTGATTCTGTCTGATAGAAAGGGCTTTTAATTCGCGGCTATTTGCCAGTGTCTGGGACATAAAATAATCAATACCCAATTTTTCTTTGTTGTTTTGGGGAAAGGAAGGCGGTATGTCTATATCGGTATTGGTCGGCAAACCTGTTAACAGGCAAAGGTTATATGCTAATTGAGAGATACTATTGTCGATGTCAATCAGGTTCGACTGGTAATTAGTAATCGCAAGATCGATCTTCAGTCCATCGTTTGCCAAAACAATACCCTGGTCAATGAAATTTTGTACATCCTTTTTTTGCTTAGTCAGCAAATCGATATTAGCCTCAATAACCTGCTTAGATTTTTTTAGTACAAACAAGTTGTACCAGATGTTGGCTATCGTATAATTTAAGTCGTTGGCATTTTTTTGAAGTACAGTGTAGGCTACCTGCTTATCATATCGTAACGCTTCCAATCCATATTTAATTTTATTGCCACCAACAACCAGTTGTCGCACCTGTAGCGAGTTATACGACTGGTTTAATATCTGTGGGTTAAGCTCCACATCGCCGCCCGGAAAATTTACCTTGAAGGGTGTAATGTTATCGCTTATGCGAACATAACCCAGGTTCAGGCTTACCTGTGGTACACTCGCATTGCGCCCCTGTATCACTTTTGACTCTTTCGACAATATGTCTAAACTATCCAGCTTTAATTGCTTGCTGTGGGCCTGGGCCAGTTGTAAAGCCTCGTCCAGAGGTAATATTCTCTTGTTTTGCGCAATGCCATAATTACAAAATAATAATGCGAGAACAATTGTAAGCGTGTAAGGGTTACTTATACTAATTCGTACTTTCATGTATGTAGCAATAAATAGTTTGGTGTATGATTTTGGCTTGGCAGGCAAAGGAATGAAACATTAAAAAGTAAACTTTGTTTACTAATTTCTCATTTTTTTTTACTTTTTAATATTAAGAAAATATGAATGGTGGAAGGCGAATAGATAGCGAACTGGCGGCTTTTAAGCAAGACGATGAAAAAAACTGGGCGAGAATATTATCGGTGGCAAAAAAGCATTTTGATTTATGGGCCCATAAACAACTTGAACCATTATGCAGTCCCTTTAAACTTTCGTACGTTCATTTTATAGCTAATGTTAATATAAATGGTAGTACCAATAGTGAGGTAGCCCAACAGGCGCTTATAGCTAAACAGGCGATGGGAAAAACCATAAAGGAACTGGAAGAAAGGAACTTGATAGTGTTGGAAAAAAGCGCGGACGATGGGCGATGCAATATGATAAAGATGTCGGAAAGTGGCAAAGAATTAATGCTGGGGGCTTATAAAGAGTGTCATGACCTGACTACCGAATATAAGCAACTGGTGGGCGAAGAAAGGTTTGAAACTGCCGTAGAAGTGTTGTTAGAGATTATAAGTTACCATGAGGCTATGGCCAAAAAAGATTGATCTCTTTTTGCATCTTTATTAAAATCCTTTTCAAAATATCTTTTTCCAACAAGTACTATTTTGTTTTGCCACGAGGCACACTATTTAAAGAGGCAATTGATTATGGTCCCTGCCTAACCCCAAAATGCAGACCGCCTTCAAGCCAGGTATGGTCGCCGGAATTTTTACTCTACTGACCAATGACTTCCGAGTATTGACCAATGACTAATGGCTAACAACTACAGCCTACTGCCATTGAGTGATAACTGCAACCTAATCGCTATTGACTAATGGCTAATGGCTAACGACTAAAGGCTATTGCGCCAGCGATATCCTTAACTGCAGCCCCGCCCTTGTATTGGTTATAGGTGCCGATGTGGAGATGTACGGTATCACCCTTCGCTGATCGAAATAGAACTTGAGGTTGACCCGGTTGTTTAAAACATAATCTATGGAAGGTTGAATGGTATACACTTTTTGTCCACCCGTACTAAATGCATTATTCTGGTCAATACGGCTGTTGCTGGTGGCATCGTCACGCATACTTAAGTCCAGCCTGAAGCTCACATCATTCTCCAGT
>JBBQVY010000077.1:0-20053 GCA_038211085.1 Chitinophagales bacterium
TTGCTGCTTACCTTGATTTTTCTTTTATGGCAAAGACTAAGAAACCAAAACATATTGCAGTTGCCGGAAACATAGGTGCCGGTAAAACCACACTAACCGAGGCATTAAGCAAGCACTACAAATGGATACCCCAGTTTGAAGATGTAGCCAACAACCCATACCTGAACGACTTTTACGAAGACATGCCGCGGTGGAGCTTTAACCTTCAAATTTATTTTTTGAATAGCAGGTTGAACCAGCTACTCGAAATACAGCGGGGAACAGAAACTATTATACAGGACAGAACCATTTACGAAGATGCCAACATTTTTGCTCCCAACCTGCACGATATGGGTTTGATGAGCAAAAGAGATTTTGAGAACTATTACCAATTTTTTCAGACCTTGAAATCTATGGTGCAGCCTCCTGACCTGTTGATTTATTTAAAGGCATCGGTGCCAACGCTGGTTGGTCAAATTCAAAAGCGTGGCCGCGAATACGAAGAAAACATTCGCCTGGATTACCTGAAAAAACTGAATGAATATTACAATAAGTGGACAGAGTCGTACAACGAAGGACCCATTTTAATTATTGATGTGGACAAGAATAAGTTTGCCGAATCGAATGAACATATGGGAGAGATTATTAATAAAATAGATGCCCAGTTGTTTGGCTTGTTTTGATGCGCATATGTAAAAATGTTCCTCCTCCATATATGGTTGCTATAAAGTAAAACTCCACCCGAAAGTGGAGTTTATAAATGCTTTACTATTGATCGTTAACTTTTGGCAACAGGAGCCGCATTTAAAATTTCCTCTGATACGCCATCAGCATACTTTTTAAAATTTTCTTCAAATAAGTGGGCAAGATTTTTAGCTGTTTCATCGTAAGTATTTTTATCAGTCCATGTATTCCTGGGTTGTAAAATTTCTGGGGGAACATTAGGGCAGGTAACGGGCATTTGATAACCAAATACAGGATGGGTGTTGTAAGCTACCTGGTCCAGCTCGTTATCAAGTGCCGCAGTGATCATTGCACGTGTGTATTGTAATTTTATGCGATGCCCCACACCATAAGGTCCCCCGCTCCAGCCTGTATTTACCAGCCAAACATTTACATTTTGTTCCTTTAATTTTTTACCTAACAACTCAGCATAAAAGCCGGGATGTAGTGGCATAAAAGGTGCACCAAAACATGCGCTAAACGTTGATTTTGGTTCTGTAATTCCGGTTTCGGTTCCGGCTACTTTTGCGGTGTAACCACTTATAAACTGGTACATTGCCTGCGCCGGGTTTAATTTGCTAATAGGGGGTAAAACCCCTGCCGCATCGCAGGTTAAAAAGAAGATGTTTTTAGGTATCGGTCCTATGGCAGGATCAAGGGCATTTTCGATAAAGTTTAAAGGATAGCTAACCCTGGTATTTTCAGTTATGGCAGCACTTGTATAATCGATGGTGTTGGTACCTTTTATAAATGGAGTGTTTTCTACCAGTGCCCCGCTATGAATAGCAGCAAATATTTCAGGCTCGCTTTCAGCAGTAAGGTCAATCGTTTTTGCATAACAACCTCCTTCAAAATTAAAGACTGCATCGCTGGTCCAACCATGCTCATCATCACCAATTAAAAAGCGTTCAGGGTCTGCACTCAATGTAGTTTTACCGGTACCACTTAAACCAAAAAAAATAGCGGTATCACCCTTTTTGCCAAGGTTTGCACTGCAATGCATACCCAGTACACCCTTATAGTGCGGCAGCACAAAATTTAAGACTGAAAAAATACCTTTCTTGATTTCGCCCGTGTATCCTGAACCTCCAATAAGGATCGTTTTTTCGGAGAAGGACACAATAGTAAAATTGTGGCTACGTGTTCCATCAACTGATGGATCTGCCTGGAAACTTTCGGCCTGCATTATGGTCCATTCAGGTTCAAAATCTTCAAGCTCCTGTTCTGTTGGGCGTAAAAAAATATTGTACGCAAACAGGTTGCTCCATGGCTTTTCATTGATGAGGCGAATGTTTGTTCTAAAATCTTCGTGAGCACACGCATAAGAATCTCTTACCCAAATTTCATCCTGCTCATTAAAATAGTGCATCATTTTTTCTTTCAACTGGTGAAAGTATTTTTCGTCGATCGGTATATTAAAGTTGTTCCAGTTGATACTGTTTTCGGTTATACTGTCTTTTACAAAAAAACGGTCATCAGGACTGCGGCCTGTAAATGTTCCTGTGTTAACTACCAATGCACCGGTATCGCTTAAACTACCTTGTTTTCTATCGATAGTATGCTGAATGAGTTCTTCTGGTTGAAGTTGGAAATGGATGATAAGATCATCTGAAAAACCTGAATGCTGCAATTGCTCAGCAGCAATTGTTAATGTGTTAAGAGCCATATAGGGCATCTGCATTTGTTGAAATACAAAGCTATCATTTTAATATTATCTAAAAGCATGACGATAACCAGGTTGAAATTTGATGTTTTCTATTTGGCTTCTACTCTTATTCGATAAATTTTAATGTCGATGAATAACCATGGGTCTGGATTGTACCGCTGCTGAAACCTTGTTAATAAGTATTTAATTGAAGGGTTGAAAAAAATTATCCGTTGCCCCACCTGTACGAATCTATGTTGATACCGGCAAGATCTAAAGCACGGTCTGCTACGGTTGCTGCCAGTTCTTCAATTGTTTTTGGCATACTGTAGAATGATGGAGTTGCCGGGCATATTATTCCACCTGCCAGGGTTACCTGCTCCATGTTTTTTATATGGATGAGACTGTAGGGAGTATCTCTAACCATCAGTATTAATTTTCTTCTTTCTTTTAAAACTACATCGGCTGCCCTTGTTACCAGGTCGTTACTTATTCCGGTAGCAATGCGGCCCAGTGTACCCATGCTGCATGGGGCAACAATCATAATGTTGTAACGTGCAGAACCTGAAGCAAAGGGAGCGGAAAAATCGTACTTGTCATAAAAACTGACAGGATAGTTTAAATAATCTTCGTTTCCTATTTCACTTTTCCAAATGTCTTTGGCATTACTACTCATTACTACGCTTAGTGCTTCCCATTGGTCTTTAACCTTCAATAATTTTTCAATTATAAGCTTGGGGTAAATGGATCCACTTGCACCACTTATTGCTAAAACTATCCTGTTACTCATACATTTATTTTAAAGGCCTATCCCTGTTTACCCAATTAACAAATTTAAACGTAAACATGTTTGCCTCTATTGAACAATAATGTTTGTTTGAAGAGTATGCCGGGTTTTAAGATGCAGATAACTAACCGGTAAATGTTTATAGGCTCGATTTTTATGTCTTTTTTCGGTTAAAAACGAAGCCATTCAGTGCTTGTTATTTAATGTTGATAATGTCTTGATAAAACTATGTTCACATATTTATAACATCTTGCAACTTAAGCTTTACGGCTGCCATCTATATAAGTGGTTTTTCATAGAATATTGGATTAAAACAGGGCTGGATTTCTATCCTGGCCCTTTTTTATTTTTAGCCCTTTTCTCCTCTCAAAAAGCGATTTTCATTCAATCTTCTTTCATAAAAAATGCCCTCACATTTCTGCAAGGGCATGGTCATTTAAAATTTATATTTTTCTACAGGTTTTTTAAGATGAAATCGGTCATCTCGCTATAGATGTGCAACGAAGTATTGCCACCTGAAATGCCATGATTTTTGTTGGGATAATAAGCGCTTTTGAACTTCACATTATTCTCAATCATTTTTTCAACCATCATTACAGAATTTTGAAAGTGCACATTATCATCGGCAGTTCCATGAATAATTAAAAAGTTGCCCTTAATGTTTTTGGTGAAATTTAAAGGGGCTGTTTCGAAATAACCTTTTGGATTTTGCTGGGGCGTACGCATAAACCTTTCGGTATAAATATTATCGTAAAACTGCCAGTCTGTAACAGGTGCAACGGCAACTGCTGTTTTAAAAACCCCTGCTCCTTTTGTAATGGCAAGACTGCTCATAAACCCTCCAAAGCTCCAGCCCCAATGACCAATTCTTGCTTTGTCAATGTAGGGTAGCGTGCCCAGGTATTTGGCAGCATCAATCTGGTCTTCAATTTCCAACTGGCCCAATTGTAAATAAGTCTTCTTCTTAAAAACTTCGCCTCTAAAACCGGTGCCGGTATTATCAATACTTACAACAATATAGCCTTGCTGTGCAAGCATCTGGTGCCAGAAATTTACCTTACCCCAACCATCTGCTACCTGTTGCGATCCCGGTCCGCCATAGTTGCAAAAAAGTACCGGGTATTTTTTTGTTTTAATGAAGTTGGGAGGTTTGATCATCCATCCGTTAAGGCTTTCTCCTTTACTTGTAGGCACCTTTATAAACGAAGCTGTTGACCAGTTATAATCTTTTAGTTTTTGACGAAGATCTGCATTGTCTTTAAGGGGCCGCACCAGCTTACCAGTTTTGTCAAATATATTTATGGAACCAGGTGTGTTAATGGTTGAATAGTTGTCTACATAATAACTAAAGTCGCTGTTCATATCTATGCGGTGCGTACCCAATCCATGTGTTATTTGCTTTACTGTTGCCGTTTTATTTGCGTATGAAACAGAAAACAATTGCCTGTCGAGTGGGGAGTTGGCAGCAGCTGTAAAGTATACCAGTTTGTTTACGTCGTCAATGCCAATTAGCTGGTCAACATCGTAATTACCTGTAGTGAGTTTTGACAGCACCGTACCATCCATTCTATACAGGTACAAACTATTATAGCCTTCTTTTTCGCTGGAAGTTATAAAGAGATCACCGGGTAAAAATGTAAAGTCATCGTTTATGTCAACATAGTATTTATTCGTTTCATCGTACAACACTTTTGTTTTACCGGTAGCAGCATCAGCAACCATCCATTTTAAATGGTTTTGTAAACGGTTCATCCATGCTACACCAAGTTGATCACCGGAAGTTGTCCATTTTATGCGTGGAATATAAATGTCGGTTTCACTGCCAATGTCAACAGTTACATCTTTGCCATCAGTAACCTGGTACGTATGAATTTGTATAGTTGAATTTGTTTCTCCTGCCATGGGATATTTATAAGAATACTGGGTAGGGTACAGGTCGTTGTAAAAAGCCAAAGTATACTCCGGAACCTCGGTCTCGTTAAACTTGTAATAAGCTATATAATTGCCATCAGGACTCCATTGGAATGCTTTTGAAAAACTAAATTCTTCCTCGTACACCCAATCGCAATTACCATTTATTATTTTGTTCCAGGCACCGTCGTTGGTTATTTGAATTGTTTTGGATTGGACAAGATCGCGGTAATAAAGATTATTGTTTTTAACAAAAGCTACCTTAGATCCATCTGGTGAAAAGGATGGATGCAATATTTTTTCATCATCAACCTTTAGTGTTTTTTTAGCCGCTACATCATAAAAATAGACAGTGGCCTTACTGCTCCGTCTATAAATTTTTTCTTTATTTACTGAAACCAATAACCTGCTTTCATCCTCGCTCCATTCAATATCAGTGAGTGAAATATCTTTATCGTTTTCATCTTTTACATCTCCGGCTTTAATTAGAATGCCTTCAGTTTTGCCGGTGATAAAATTTTTCTTCACAAGGTTCCTGTTTTCATTTTCAGTGTAAAATCTGCCATCTTTCATGCTGTGAAAGCCGGGAACGGTTTCGGCCCTGAAAGTGTTTTCCTTATAAATATTTTCAAGAGTAATTTTTTTTAACTGCCCTGTTGAAACAAAGGGAACTAACAGAATAATCAACAACCATTTTTGCATGCGAACATTTTTTAAGGGCTTAAAAATAAGAGGTCCATTCCAAATTGTCGCTACTGTTTTTGAGTTGCCCCGGCATTCATGCCGGGGGAAATGTATAAACAAAAATCCACTGGGCATTAGCCCAAGCCCTGTTGCAGAAACACATTTGGCTAAAGCCAATACAATAATTTTAAATTGATCCCTGGCATGAATGCCGGGGCAATACATGCAACAATCTGAAATGCACCCAAAATAGGCGTTGTCTTCTTAAAATTCTGATTAAGGGTATTGGATAAGTTCAATAAAGATTATAAGGTTTCTCAAAAAGTATAGGAAGCACTCAATCCCGCATTGCTATAAATGGATTGTATGAAGCAAAAAAATCCCCGGTCTTTTAAAACCGGGGATATACTTATTGATACTTTAAAAGCTTAGTAGTTGTACAATTTCTCGTAGTATTCGTTAGCCATACGGTTGCTATCAAATTGAAAGCGAACATCACGCATACCATTCTTTGTTATTTGTCTCCATGTATCGTAATGATCGTAGTAAACGGGTAAAATTTCATTTTCTAAAATTTCATAAATCTTATTCAGGTCATAATCGTCCTGCGCCTGTACATGCATGTTTTCGTAATCGGCCTTAGGAACTACAAAACCATTGTTACCATGGTTTACAAATTCAGGTATCCATCCATCGTCGGTGCTAAAGTTTACTGATCCGTTCATAGCAGCAGTCATACCACTTGTTCCGGAAGCCTCACGTGGCACCCTCGGGTTATTAAGCCAAATGTCTGAAGCTTGTTTTAAACGCTTGCTCAAAGCAAGTTCGTACCCAACTAATACAGCCATGTTTTTATAACCTTTGCTCAAATGCACCAGGTGATTAAAATCGCTTATTGCAGGATAATCCAATGGGTATGGTTTACCCGCCCAAATTATTTGAACAGGGTATTTTGTGTTGCTGGTAAGTTTGTTAAAACGTTCAAGGTCTCTTGTAATAAGTTCAGCACGTTTGTAACCTGCAAAACGGCGTGCCCAAACAATGGTCAAAACATTTGGGTCAAATATCTTTCCTGTTTGATCGGCAACAATTTCAAAGGCTCTCTTTTTTAAATATTTTTTGCGGTCATCAAAGGTTACATCGTTACCCTCTTCCATGGAGCGATACAATTGCTTATCTGCCCAATAATGCCAGTTTTGTGCATTGGTAATAGAAATAATGGGGCAGATGTTTTCGTAGTGGCTCCACATTTCCCGGCTTACATGTCCATGCAATTCGGATACTCCATTTGCAATTTTAGCAAAGCGTAAAGCCACCAGCGAATGGTTAAAGAGGTCGTCCTGTATGCCAGTGATTTTTCTTACTTCATCCAATGGAAGCCCACAGAAATAGCCCATCTTTTGGCACAGGTAAATATCATGTTTTTCGTTACCGGCTTCTTCAGGTGTATGCGTAGTAAACACCAGGTGATCTCTCAGCTTTTCTTTGCTCTTAAACTTATTAAGCAAGTAGAAGGCAGCAGATAAACCATGAGCTTCGTTCAGGTGATATTTATCAGCATTATAACCAATCTCATCCAGCATTTTTGCTCCGCCAACACCCAATAAAATATACTGGGCTACTTTGGTTGCAACGTTGCCATCGTACAAACGGTGGCAAATGGTTTGAGATACATAATCATTTTCCGGTAAATCGGTGCTCAACAAAAAGAGGGGAGCACTCTTAAAAGTTTCAGGGTTTAAATAATACACCTTTACCCAAACCGGGTGATCGTGTATCATAATCTGGAACTTAACATCAATATCTTCCAGGTAACTATAATTTTTTTCCATCCAGGTTACCTGTAAGGTTTGGTCCTGGTTACGGGTTTGGTCGTAATAACCATACTTCCATAATATGCCTATCCCAATCATGTTTTGCCTTAACTCGTAAGCGCTGCGTAAGTGAGAGCCTGCAAGAAAACCCAGTCCGCCACTATAAATTTTCAGGGGTTGATGTATGGCAAATTCCATTGAGAAATAGGCTGCCTTCTTTTGGTATCTTTCATCGGTAGCATAGGGCACCTCAAAATTTCTAAAATTCATAATTGATTATTGGTTTTTGCAACTATTGCAATATTTGTCTCATGGATTTTTGTAAAGATTTTACATTGATTTAGTAAGACGATTTCTTGAGTGCAAAAGTTGTACAAAATTTATTGGGGTTATTATTAAAGACATACGGTGTTGTAAAACTGTAAGGAATGCCTGTTTATTGCATTAGTATAGAACAATTGATATTTATTTATGGTAAAACGGTGCAAGAGTACAACACTTTTTTTATTCAATAGATAAAGGTTATGGCTGGCAAGCATTAAGCATGGACTTACTTTTTCTTTTTTGCTAGAGTTATTTCTTTCTTTTTAGTATAGGTATCGTTAAAGAAACACCTGATGCCACGATAGTTTCCGCAACTGCCCTGTTCTTTAAATTTTACCTGCCTGCCCGTAAATACAAAGTCAATCACACATGGATCATTGTTTTCTTTAAAAATTCCTGTTGTTGCAGATGTCATTGCCAGTTGACCTCGTAACTCGCCACCACATTTATCCTCATCGTCGTTTTCGAAATGAATATAAATACGATACGTCTGTGCATCCTTTCCATCGCGAAGCGAAATGAAATTTGTAGAACCTTTAAAATAGTCGCCACTCAATTTGTTCTTCTTTGGAAAAGTATCTATGGGGTTTACTTCTTTAGTTGGCTTAATGCTGAAGTCGTTTGTTTCGTTTAAAACAAGCGAGAACAAACCAACATTGTTATAAGCGTACGTGTTGCGCTGGTAATAATCTGTTTCATTTGCTTTCCATTCATCATTTAAGGTTACACCCATTTTTTTGTCGATGGTAGCAGTTGTAACAATGCCTTTGTCTTTAGCTGTGGTAACAAGCGGTAGAAAAGCTGAGTATTCATTTTTGTTATTAAGTACCACCAGGTAAACTGCCTTTAAACTTTTGCTGCTCACCTGGGTAACCAGGTAGGTTTCTTTACCCTTGTCTGCAAAACGGGCCAGGGGTTCAATCTTTAATTTTCTGTCTTTACCAAAAGGCATGATAAAAATGGTATCAGGTATAAACCGGGTAAAAATAGCTGCACTGATGGTACTTGTATCTGGCAGATTATTAAGATTGGTATCCACAATAGCATAAGGCAGTTTCGTTTCAGGAAAAGCATTGAGGAAGTCATTGTATTCTACCTGATCCTCACCTTGCATGGATACTTTTTTGTTTTTGCATCCAAACGAAACTAGTATTACCAACACAATAGCAAGAGCGTACCGCATATTTTCTCAAGTTGAGGCCGCTAAATTAGGTATTAATGAAATATGGACCTGATTATGAGATCAGAAGGGTGCATTCCCAAATTATCGCTTTCCACCAGGCCTTCCCATGGAAAGCTTAAACTACGGGTCCCGATAAATTCTACCCACGAAACGTTCCTTCGGAACGACTGGTGGCGTAGAAAATAAACGCA
This sequence comes from Chitinophagales bacterium, assembly GCA_038211085.1. Lineage (GTDB taxonomy): Bacteria > Bacteroidota > Bacteroidia > Chitinophagales > Chitinophagaceae > Segetibacter. The sequence continues at coordinate 9,242 of JBBQVY010000077.1, forward strand.
TGAGCTTCTTTTCGTTCCGTAGGAAACGTTTGGTACCAGGGGCGACAATTCGGAATGCACCCAATCAGATAGTAGGTTTAAGAACTTCCTCAACTTTATTTCTTCAGCACTTTAATATTTCTATCTGATTTTAGTTTTCAATCAATTGAAATAAAAATTTTAGATTTGACTAAAAAAAATTTTAAGCCAGATGAATTTCACTTCAAGCGAAGAAAATTATATAAAAGCCATATACCACCTACAGCATTCTTCGGCCCTGGTAACTACCAACGAGTTGGCGGCACAACTTAAAACCAAGGCGGCATCTGTAACTGATATGTTGAAGAAACTTAAAAATAAAGACCTCTTGTTATATGAGAAGTACCAGGGTTTTCAACTAAGTAGTAAAGGCAAAAAAGTTGCTTTAGGTATCATTAGAAAACATCGTTTATGGGAGTATTTTTTAGTGAATAACCTACAGTTTGGCTGGGATGAAGTACATGAAATAGCAGAAGACCTTGAACACATTAATAGCAAACTTTTAATTGAAAAGCTGGATGCTTATTTAAGTTTTCCAAAGTTTGATCCGCATGGCGATCCAATACCGGATGTTAATGGTAAAATGGAGCCGACAAAACAAATCAATCTTATAGATCTTGAAAATAACCAGGCAGCCGAAGTAAGCGCGGTGGGCAGCCAATCGTCGGAGTTGCTGGAGTTGCTTAGTCATAAAAACATTGGTATTGGCACCAGGTTACACATCGTTAAAAAATTCAGTTTCGATCACTCCATAGAAATTAAAATTGCGGATAGTGCACCATTTTCCATCAGTCAGCAATTAGCACAATCGTTGTTTGTAAAACCCTTGTAAACCATGAATGAACAGGTAAAAGAAGCCTCGTTAAGTGAAGTACACGAAAGCATAGATGTAACCAAACCGCAAAAGGGATGGCGCAGACTGTTGGCCTATATGGGTCCTGCTTATTTGGTTAGTGTTGGCTACATGGACCCTGGTAACTGGGCAACCGACCTGGCGGGTGGAGCTCAATTTGGTTATGCATTGATTTGGGTATTATTGATGAGCAACCTGATGGCGCTGCTACTACAGGGCCTTAGTGCACGCCTGGGAATTGTAAGGCGCAGGGATCTTGCGCAGGCAAACAGGGAAACGTATCCACGCTTTGTAAATTTTGCTTTATACCTGTTAGCCGAAGTAGCTATTGCAGCCTGCGATTTGGCGGAAGTATTGGGCATGGCCATAGGTATACAATTACTAACTGGTATGCCATTAATATGGGGTGTTTTGCTTACCGTACTGGATACATTTTTATTGTTATATCTGCAGCGCCAGGGTATGCGAAAAATGGAAGCTTTTATCATATCGCTGGTGGCAATTATAGGTGGATCGTTCCTGATAGAAATGTTTCTTGCAAAACCAAAACTGTCAGAGATTATAACGGGTTTCATTCCCTCATTACCCAATGATAATGCACTCTATATAGCCATAGGTATTATTGGTGCTACTGTTATGCCACATAACTTATACCTGCATTCTGCACTGGTGCAAACGCGAAAAATTTCAAATAACCCCGCGGCAATAAAACAGGCATTACATTATAACCGTATTGATAGTTTCATTGCTTTGAATGCTGCGTTCTTTGTAAATGCTGCTATACTCATCCTGGCGGCATCAGTCTTTTTTACCTCGGGAAATACGGGTGTCGCTGAGTTAAAAGAAGCACATCGTTTGTTATCGCCTTTACTGGGTACCAAACTGGCACCTACACTTTTTGCGATAGCATTGATTGCCGCAGGCCAAAGTTCTACCGTAACGGGCACGCTTGCCGGGCAGATTGTTATGGAGGGATATTTAAACCTCCGCATTAATCCATGGATACGCAGGTTGATCACCCGTTTGCTGGCTATTACTCCTGCCGTTCTGGTCATCTTAATTTTTGGCGAACAAAAAGTTGACAGCCTGCTGGTGTTAAGCCAGGTGGTGCTGAGCCTTCAATTAGGTTTTGCTGTTATTCCATTAATACTTTTTGTAAGCGATAAAAAAACCATGGGTGAATTTGTCATAAAATGGCCTACCAAATTATTAGCCTGGCTTATATCGGGCGTCCTTATTTTTCTAAATGTAAAATTGGTATACAATGAAGTATCACAGTTTTTTAGTGAGCAGGGTCATTGGGGATGGAAGCTGCTGATCATTATTGCCATCATATGTTTTATTGTTCTTTTTATTTTGATGACGGTATTACCTATGATTAAAAAGAAGGAAAAAGCCGAAGCCGTACGTATACACAAGGACGCTGCCTTACTGCAACATTTTACTATTCCATCAGTAGACTGTATTGCTATAGCCCTTGACTTTAGTAATAACGATGAGAAGCTGATTGCCCACGGAATTTCGCAAGGAAATAAAAATACCCGGTACCTGCTGCTACATATTGTGGAGAGTGCGCAGGCAAGAGTGTTGGGAGCTGCTTCCGACGACGATGAAACAAGGAAAGATAAAATGCACCTTGCCTCTTACATTACCCAACTGGAACATTTGGGCTTTAAAGCCGAAGGCCATATAGGTTACAGGGACCGGACAAAAGAGATTGTACGTATTGTTACACAAGGCAAAGCCGACATGCTTGTAATGGGTGCCCACCACCACAGTGGATTTATGGATTACCTATATGGTGAAACCGTTGAGAAAGTGAGACACCAGGTAAAAATTCCGGTGTTGATTGTGAGTTAGGGAAGAATTAAAAAGTAAAAATTAAAAAACATTTGTTACAACTTTTCTAAGGTGTCAGTTTTTGAATGTTCCGAAAACGTGACAAACGCAAACAGCCATGCGTGCTTTACCAGGGTAATTTTAAAGCCTCAATGAAGTGCTACCCAAAACTGCCTGAACGGGATTTTTTAGGTGTCAACATATGGGTATCAGAAACACCTTTTACCCATTTAGATTAAAAGGTATGCTTACGCCCAAAGCGTAACCTTTCTGTATCCTGGAACTTACAAGTAAAACCTGAACGAGCAGGGCAGCAGCGTAACAAGGGTGCATTTTAAATTGTCACATCATTATTGGCAGCCTTGCGTAGATTGGCGAAGCAATCCCCAACCATTTGTAAATCTAATTGTGCAGGGCAATTGCTTTCCCGAAAACAAATTCGGGACAGGCTGTACCTGCCAATAACACTTTTTGAAAAAGATAAGATGTAAAAGGGGTGTAAATGATTAAAGATTTAAAAATTAAAGATGATTTTAAAAAAAATCACTTTGAAAGTGAAGGATAAAATTCAATTTTTATTCCTAAAACTTATTGAATACCAAACCTAATACTCGCTTCTTGATACCAGTTATTGCATAAGGGACATCAGTCGGTTGGGTGCCAAGCGTAGCGAAGGCATTCCAAAACATGCGAAGCAGTTTTGGAAACAAGCGGGTGGAGTCCCGTTGCAATAACGAAGCCATGCGGCTTGAGCTTTGATATGAATTGTAAGAGGTTTCGCAAACACTTTACCTAATTCAATTAAAAGGATTTACTTAGTGTCATATTCAAAGAACTTTTTTGACCCCAAAAATTAAACACTGGCAATGACAAGCTTATGAAAATGCTACTGATGCACCTCATATCAAGTCCTTAAATTTGATTTTTTTTTGCCAGATAAAAAGCAATCCTTATTTTAATTTCTCAAACCCTACGAAATGTTTTCTTTTACTTAATTGAAAAATTTAATTTCATTGTTATGGGTATAAAGCCAATGGTTGTGCCAAACCTGCAACAAACAGGGGGTGCATTATTACAACAGTTGCGGGTACAGGTAACGCATAGTAGTATCAACAATGCATTGCTTAACCATCCCGATTACCCCAGCCTGTTAAGCATTACCGATGTACTGAGGCAATGGAATATTGCCAGTACCGCCATTAGGGTTGATGGAGAAAAGCTGCACGAAATACCAGTACCTTTTATTGCTTATACAAAAAATAGTGGCGGTTCATTTTTTACCATTACTCAAACCACTCAGCAATATGTTAGCTATGCCAGCCGCGGTGGTGGTAGGGGTAAAATACCTTTAGAAGAATTTTTAAAAAACTGGACCGGCATTGCCCTGCTGGCTGAGGCGGAAGAAAAGGCCGGTGAAAAAGACTTTCTTCAAAAACGCCGGATGGAGTTTTTGAGTTCCTTAAAGTTGCCGGTACTTATATTAACCGCAATCGGTATTTCGGTGTTTGCCGCTTACCAGCAATTTTACCAGCCTGCTATCTTTAGAGTGTTTAGTACTATTATAGCCTTAAAACTGGCTGGTGTTGTAATTACAGTTTTACTACTGTGGTATGAGATTGACAAGGCCAACCCGGTATTAAAACAGATTTGCGGTATGGGCAGTCAAACCAATTGCGCTGCAGTGCTTGGCTCAAAACAGGCAAAGCTGTTTGGTGTAAGCTGGAGCGAAATCGGGTTCTTCTATTTTGCGGGAGGTTTTATTAGCCTGCTGGTTAGCGGTGCCAATGCCGCAATTACCCTACAGTTGCTTGCCTGGCTCAATGTGTTGGCCCTGCCCTATACCATATTTTCGGTGTACTACCAATGGCGCATTGCCAAACAATGGTGCCCTCTTTGCCTGGGCGTTCAAGCTATACTTATTGCCGAATTCGTTACCTCCGTTGCCACCAATTCTTTAACTGCAAACAATATTGGGCAGGGTGTATTTGAGTTTTTTCTATCAACTATCAACTACCAACTATCAACTTTCCTCGCCTTTCTTCTCCCTATAACAGCCTGGTACCTGTTAAAGCCGCTGTTGCTGCAAACCGAAGAGGCCAAACGTAAAAAACGTGAGCTGCTTAAACTAAAATACGACAACCGTATTTTTAACGCACTACTGCCCAAACAAAAAAGACTGGAGGTTTTTCCTAACGGTCTGGGCATTGTAATGGGCAACCTCAACGCCACGCATACCATTATAAAAGTGTGTAACCCTTATTGTGGGCCATGCGCCAATGCACACCCACAAATAGACGCACTGCTGGAGGCGAATAGCGACGTAAAAGTGCAGATAATTTTTACCGCTACCAGCGGCGAAAGCGATACCCGCAACAAACCGGTAAAACATTTGCTGGCTGTTGCAGGCAAAAATGATGGCGGGTTAACTAAACAAGCCTTAGATGACTGGTACCTGCCAGCCAAGAAAGACTACGAGACTTTTGCTGCTAAATACCCTATGAATGGCGAGCTGGCTAAACAGGATGCGAAGGTAGAGGCAATGAATAAGTGGTGCATGGACACAGCGATAGCTTATACACCTACTTTTTTTGTAAATGGTTACCAATTGCCAGACATATACACTGTTGGCGATTTACAATATTTTCTTTCTATTTAGTTCGATAGAAGGGAAAGCCTGGATGACCTCGGTTACCATGGCCATGGTAGCCTGCCAGGCAAAGCCAATGCTTCTTATGCTTTAAGGATGAGGTGCATTCTTATTAATTAACCAGCTTTGCTTTTATCCCTCATTTTTGGAGAGGAAAGAGTAAAGTCTTAAAATAAAATTTATGAAGCAAAATTTAAAAAGCTTTGGAACTGCGTTGAGTAGGGAAGAGGCAAAAAAGATTTTGGGTGGGTATGGGATATGGCGGAATGTGTTGCTGGCAAAAATGTAAAAGAAAATAATGCAATAGTAGTTTAAAAAGTGAAATTATGAACAAGCAACATAAAATATCAATCTGCACTGTTTGCATGAATCGACTCTTTCACTTGAAAGAAACATTGATAAGAAATATAAAAGACAATTCAGATTGCAAAAATTTGGAACACGTAGTGTTAGATTATAATTCTCAGGATGGACTGGAGGACTGGGTAAAAGAAAATTTATTTGAATACATTGAAAATGGAAGATTAGTATATTATAAAACTTTTGAACCTGTTAAATTCAATATGGCTCACTCGAAAAATATGGTAACTAAATTAGGCTCAGGGAATATTATATGCTTAGTCGATGCGGATAATTTTACTGGCTTAAATTACGCCAATTATATCAATAATATTTTTCAAACTCAAGATGATTGCTTTGTTACTACTATAGGCAAAAGAAAGGTAGTAAATCCATTGGATGTCTATGGAAGGGTATGTTTTACGAAAACTGATTTTGCATTAGTGAATGGTTTTGATGAGTTTATGCGGGATTATGGTTTTGACGATGTAGATTTTGCTAACAGGCTCGAATTGTTGGGTCGAAGAAGAATTATCATTAAAGATAAACATTTTCTAAAAGCGATTAAACACTCACATTCTGAAAGAATCAAAAATCAAAAAATATTTAATGATTTCAAGGAGTTATTTATTTTACATATTAATCCTTCTAAAAGTGAATTGCTCTTTCTTTTTAATAATAAAACCTATTGTTCTGGTATTATAATTAACAAAAGGACCGTTCATACTGATTCTCCTACAAATACAATAAAACCGAAACAATATAAAACATCAATGTATCTAGCGTCAGGCGACTGGCTCAGGGGAAAGTATTATACTTCTGAAAATAATATAATTTTTATGGACAATAACAAAGAAACACGAGGCAAGATTATTATTAAGGAAGGCAAATCTAACTGCATTAGCATTAATGGAAAAATTTATATTAAAACCTTAAATGAAGAAGAAATTGAACAAGCTATCTATTTAAATTCTACATTGTCTAATCTGAATAAATTAAACTTAAATCTTTCTCTTAACAATATATCTCCTAATAAAGAAGTAGCTGGAAGAGGAATTTTATATAAGAATTTTGATTACAATAATATATTAAACATACAATGAAAAAGGAAAGTCTTGCTTCTAAGAAAATTACTTTATTTATCTCAATATTTTATGCCGAAAAAGATTGGCATATTCTATTGAGAGAAGGAGTATTCCCGTTTCTTAAGGATGCCAATACAGTTTTTGAGTTTAATTATTTAATACACCTTAACAAAGAAAGAGGCGATAATATTGGTTTGACAATTCATCTCAATTCTTTATCAACGAAAGAATTTCTATCAATGTTTAATATCTTTCTTAATAAGTTCCTTAAGAGATACCCTTCTGTATCAGAACCAGAAAATAGTAATGATGTGCCTCTTTTTATAAACTTCCCAAATAATTCGATACACTATGGCTTGCATAAGTTTTATCCAAAATTCAGTCAGGAATATGCTGAACGGTTGATTAAAACATTAGAACAATCATCTGTGATTTTTCTAAAAGAATTAAGTAAAACCGCTTTTTTGATCGAGGATGCTTGTTCTATTGTAATATATTCCAATATAGCTTTATTACTAACAAATCCTTTCCTGATTGAGTTATATAAAAAAGATTTTTTATCTGAACTTCAAAATTTGAGTATGGTTTCTGAATTTGAAGATAGGTATCAGATCAACCAGGAATTGATGTCGGAAATCTTTCAAGATTGTTTAATGGTATTAAAGTCAAAGTCTGTGAAAAAAGAATTAAGGTGGCTTATAAAAATAAACAGTGTGTTTAATTCTTTTATCTCGTGCGCTAGAGAATATTACGGTCAAAGAAATCAAAGAATTGAAATTGATATATTTAGAGTTGTTCTTTTGGTTTCCAGAAATCAGCTCGGGATCAATTTAAAAGGAAGCATGTTTATTGATTATGCTTTGCATAGGATTTTAAATATTCAAAATGAGAAATTTAACAGTGTATTATCCGCAGTCGAAAAATAAATTATATTTATATATCTGATTGTTGCGCAACAATAAGGGGAAACCGAAAACCTTTAAATAGAGTAGGTGTAATTATTAAAAAAAATATATGAAAAAGCTAAAGCATTTAGGGGATCTCGGTGTGGTTTTAACAAGATCACAGCTATCTAAAATTGTTGGAGGTTCTGGTACTTGCGCCGTAAAGGGAGAAGATAATTCAACCATTCACGGGTATAGTTACGCAGAAGCATACGCTTATGCATCACAAAACCATACAAATTGGTGCTGTGATTCGTGCAGTTCTACTTCTTGGTACTGTCCAACAGGAGAATATTGTTAATCTTAAAAGGGCTCTTTCATTTTGAGAGGGCCTTTTCCTATAATGAAATAATAGAAGTAATAATTATTAAATAATATATAAATAATGAAATTTTTTTTTCTTTTAATATTGCTTACTTTTTTATTCTATAAAAGAGGTTACAGCAAGTTTGATTCAACGCTAAATTCTAATCATGTTTTAGTTAGGATTTTCCTACATAGATCAGAAATATCTTTTTGGTACCTTGACAATACCTATACTGTTCATGATGAGGTTTTTAGTAGCAACGATAAGGATAGCTTGATCGAACTATATATACCTACATCTGTTCCAATATGTTTATATTACTCTACACGTGCATTCACTCCTTATTACATAATGCCCAATGATAAAATTGAAATTCACTCTAATAAGAATACTATTACGAGCATCAAATGCTTAAACAACCCTTTTAGAAATGACGAACTTCTATTTTTTGATAGCTTGATAAATAAATCTGGGCCTTTTCTTTATTTTATTAATAAAAGAATTACGAGTCTTATTAATGAGGTAGATGAATATTCTGAAATGATATATTTAAATCAAAATAATATTTATGAGGAAAGATTGTTATTTTTAAGAGACTATGCAAAAAGAAGGAGAATTTCACGAGAATTTCTTTCTTACGCGGAGAACTATATCAAGTATAGTTACCTAAAAGATATTTTAATGCCAACATATATTCAAAAATTTAAAAAAAGTAAATTACAATATTGGTATATTAATAAACTTGATAGCTTGAAAAAGGAATTTGCCAATGACAACTTGGTTTTTATGGATGTATACTATAATTGTGTATATAATTATAACCAATATTTGGTGATGAAGCAGGGAAAAGAAATAGCAAATCTTCCTTTTCTTTATGAAACAGCCCTTACTAATTTCTCAACCCTTACTAAAGACATGCTTCTTCTCAGGATTATGCGAGATAATCAAAATAGGAAGTCAAACGCATATAGTGCATATGTAACAAAGTTTTCAAAAGATTGTAATAACGAATCGTTTAAAAAAAGAATTAATGAAGACTACAACTATATACAGCAGATAAAAGCTAATGACAAAAATGGATTTGAAAGTTTACTTAATACCGTTGAAAGTAGTCGGGCTATTTTGTTTTCAGATATTTTAAAGAAAAATAGGGGTAAAATCATTTATCTGGATTTTTGGGCATCTTGGTGTTTGCCTTGTAGAAACGAAATGAAATACTCTTTTTCTCTTCAGAAAGAATTATCTGGCAAAGAAGTTGTTTTCATTTACATATCCATGGATTCCAACAAAAGTGACTGGAAAAATAGTTCTAAAAACTATAGCCAAATGAATAGCTTGAATTCTTTCATTTTATTAAAAGAGTTTCAATCTGTCTTTGCAAAAAAAAATAGAATTACCTCTATACCCAGATATATGATCGTTGATAAAAAGGGAAATTTTATTGATACAGATGCTTTCAGGCCATCGGATTTGAAATTAAAAGAACTGATTGATAAAAATCTGAAATGACGTGGGAATATACTAAACAAGAATAAATTAGTGATTTTATAGTACAATGGTTCGGTAGGTTTTTTATATAAACTCTTGTGGTTGCGAATAATTAATCTACCAGGCAAAAAGATATTAAGATGTGATGGTATAAATAAAAAAAGGCAGTAAGATTTGGTGTGAAACAACATCTAACCGCCTTTAATAAAGCCATAGGCTTCATCAGTGCAAGTGTAGTACAAGTAGCAGGAATAACCAAACCTCAAAAGAAGTTTTTGAACTGGCTTTTTGAGAAATGGATGATAGTGTAAAGTTTAGTTTTAAAACTGAAAGGTTTGAACTTGGCGCTATAGTGTCTAAAATAACAAAATGCATATCTACAAACAACTTGACAGAATGGATTGTGGACCTACCTGTCTACGGATGGTAGCAAAGCATTATAAGAAGAATATTTCACTGCAACAGCTTAGAGAAAAAACCCAAATAGGTAAAGAAGGTATCAATCTTTTAGGCATCAGTGAAGCAGCAGAGGCAATTGGTTTTAAATGCCGGGGTATCAAAATTTCATTCAATCAATTAATGGAAGATGCAGCAAAACCGGCTATCCTTCACTGGAAACAAAATCATTTCGTAGTACTTACCCCTAAAGCAAAAAAAAATAAGATTACAATTGCCGATCCAGCTAAAGGCATAATAACTTATACCAAAAACGAATTTTTACAACACTGGGCGGGTACTACAAATGGAGATGAAAAGATTGGTGTTGCATTATTACTTGAACCTACACCACGGCTTTACGAGCAGCACGATGAGAAAGAAAATAAGGTGGGCTGGGGGATGTTGTTGAAATATATGGGCGGGCAAAGACGGTTTATAGCGCAGTTGTTCATTGGCTTGATGGTAGGCAGCCTTTTACAACTCATCTTCCCCTTTCTTACCCAAAGCATTGTAGATGTGGGCATAGCTACACACAACCTTCAATTTATTTACATTATTCTGCTGGCGCAGTTCATGCTATTTTTTGGCCGCACAACGGTAGAGTTTATCCGCAGCCGCATTTTGCTGCACATCAGCACGAGGATTAATGTGTCTATCCTGTCCGACTTCTGGATTAAACTAATGAAGCTGCCTTTATCGTACTTCGACACCAAATTAACCGGCGACATTCTGCAACGCCTGGGCGATCATAAAAGGATAGAAAGTTTTTTGACCGGTACAGCATTGAACACTTTCTTTTCGTTGTTTAACCTGGTGGTGTTTTCGTTTGTATTGCTGCAATACAATATGGCGGT
>JBBQVY010000078.1:0-19821 GCA_038211085.1 Chitinophagales bacterium
GTGTTGGGTTGATTGATAAAATCCATCAGGCAGTTAGTTTTAGATAAGTGATTAAGTTAAACAATCAATTTAAAACATACTAAGACTTTTAATAAGCACGTGCAAATAATACACGCTGCACAGAAGGCTCCCCGGTTAAAATACAGGCGCCCTTTTCCTGGGCATTATCCAGTGGTATACACCTGATGGTTGCCTTGCTAAGCTCTTTAATCTTATCCTCAGTTTCGGGAGTTCCATCCCAATGAGCTGAAATAAAACCTCCCTTATTGTCCAAAAGATCCATAAACTCTTCCCACGTGTTGGCTTGAGTTATATGCAATTCTCTATAAGCATGTGCCTTATTGTAAATGCTCTCCTGAATGTTGTCGAGCAGTTTAATAATATTTTCTGCCAGGCCTTCAATCGGCAGCGACATTTTCTCCTTTGTATCCCTGCGCACTATTTCTACCACGTTGTTAGCAATATCTCTTGCGCCTATGGCTATTCGTAAAGGCACACCTTTCATTTCGTATTCAGCAAATTTCCAACCTGGCCGGTTATTTTCGCTATCGTCATATTTCACCTTTACGCCAGCTTGCTTCAGCTCTTTTACAAAAGCATGCACCTTTTCATCTATCATTTGTTTTTGATCATCTCCTTTAAAAATTGGTACAATCACTACTTGTATAGGAGCCAGTTTTGGAGGAAGCACCAAACCATCATCATCGCTATGTGCCATTACCAGGGCACCAATCAACCGGGTGCTTACACCCCAGCTTGTTGCCCATACATAATCCAGTTTATTTTCCTTGTCACTAAATTTTACGTCGAATGCCTTGGCAAAATTTTGACCTAAAAAGTGAGAAGTTCCTGCCTGCAATGCTTTACCATCCTGCATAAGTGCTTCAATACAATAAGTGTCCACTGCACCGGCAAAACGTTCATTAATGCTTTTTACACCTTTAATCACCGGCATAGCCATCCATGTTTCAGCAAACTCAGCATAAATATCAAGCATCTGTTTAGTTTCAGCAATGGCTTCATTTGCGGTGGCATGTGCCGTATGCCCTTCCTGCCATAAAAATTCAGCAGTGCGTAAAAACAAGCGGGTACGCATCTCCCATCTAACTACATTTGCCCATTGGTTAATTAACAAAGGAAGATCGCGATAGCTTTGGATCCATGTCTTATAAGTATTCCAAATAATCGTCTCACTAGTTGGTCTAATAATCAACTCTTCTTCCAGCTTAGCTTCGGGGTCTACAATTAGTCCGCCGCCATCAGGATCGTTCTTTAATCTATAGTGCGTAACAACAGCACATTCCTTGGCAAACCCTTCTATATGTGCAGCTTCTTTACTTAAAAAACTTTTAGGTATAAACAGTGGAAAGTAGGCATTCTGGTGACCGGTGTCCTTAAACATCTTATCCAATACATCCCTCATATTTTCCCACAGGGCAAAACCATACGGTTTTATTACCATGCAACCTCTAACTGCGCTGTAATCAGCTAAACCTCCTTTAATAATCAGGTCGTTATACCACTGACTATAGTCCTGTTGCCTGCTCGTAATTTCTTTACTCATAATATTCCGGGGATCGCTAAATTTTGATGATTAAAGTGATTGAAATTCTTACAGTTTTGTTAACAACAAAGTGCCCGATAAATGCTAAATGGCTGAATTTTTGATACTAATTTGCTTAAGAATTTATGCGCCTCAAAAGTAGTAACTTCATTGTGATTTACCTTTTAAACCTATTCAAAATGAAACATACATTTATACTTATTGTGTTTTCAGCCTTGTTGTTTGCAAGTTGTACAACTGCATACAAGTCTGCTCAAACCCCTGATGACGTTTACTATTCACCTGCCAAAGAAGTTGCTTATGTAGCCAAGGCTACAACACAACGCGATCGTTACCAGGAAAATATTAATAGCCAGGACGACAGGTATCTGCGTATGAAAGTTCAGAACAGGGACCGCTGGCAACCAATTGATGATTACTCTTATTGGTACGACAGCAGGTATGATTACAACGCTTTCAATTCTAATTTTTATTACAGAAACAATCCTTACACTTACAATAACTGGAGATCTCCATATTTGTATGCTGGTTGTTTTAGTCCTAATTATTACGGATATGGCGGATATTATTCTGCGGCCTACCCGGTTATCTATTACAAGAACCCTAAAGTTTATACCGGTGTTACCGGAAAAAGTAACCTGGCAACTTACATGAACACCCGCTATAATAACCAAAATACCAACTATAGCAAAGGTGATTCATATGGCAACTTTGGCAACCTGGTTAAAAAAGTTTTTACCCAAAGTAATGATGGTAGCAATGGCAGCAACAATAGTTACGACCGCCCTGCCCGTTCTTCCAATTCAACATCAACACCAAGCAGCAGTGCAGGTGGCCGAAGTGGTGGATATACCAGCACGGGAAGCAGCACGAGCACACCCCGGCCTCCACGTAATTAATATTCAGATCTTTTATAAATTGAATGAAGCAGGGTGAAATCCTGCTTTTTTTAAGCCTTGTCCAGTATCGTTAACTAAAATGATATGAAAAAATATATACTTACCCTTACCGCCTTAAGCTGCTGCTTTTTTGTAAAGGCACAGATACCTGATGATGCTTTGCGCAATAGTTTTTTTACACAAAATGGCACAGCCAGAAATATGGCCATTGGTGGTGCCATGGGTAGCCTTGGTGGCGACATAACGGCAAACAATGTGAACCCTGCTGGTATTGGCCTGTTTAAAACAAACGAGTTCGTTTTTTCTCCCGGATTTGCTTTGAACAATAATAAATTCAATTTCAGGGGCGATAATTCTTCCAATAAAAAAAATGCTTTCAGTTACGGAGCCACCGGTTTTATTTTTGGAGGAGTGGGACGCCAAGGCTCCAGATTTAGCAGCAGTGCTTTTTCAATTTCGGTAAACCAATTAGCTAGTTTTAATAATAGAACGTTTTATAAGGGCAAAAATGATATCAGCTCATTTTCTGAGCAATTTTTAGAAGAGTTGGCAAAAGACAATGCAAGCCCTTCAGCAGCAGAAAACAACTACATCTTTGGATCTTCTCTAGCATTTCGCACCTACCTGATAGACAGCTTTATGACCAATGGACGGTTAGGCTACCAAAGCCAGGCTTCTGTAGCAAGGCCGGGTGTAGAAGGCGTTAACCAGGAAAATGAAGTAACGTCCAAAGGGGGTTATCATGAAATTTCGCTGGCTGCTGCCGCAAATATGAGTGACAGGCTGTATTTCGGTGGCAGCTTAAACATACCTGTTATTTATTACCAGAGAGACCGTCGGTTTAAAGAAAGTGATGCTACTACTAACCCCAATAATAACTTCAATTACTTTGAGTTTACAGAAAAATCGACCAGCCGAGGGGTGGGTATAAATGCCAAACTGGGCATGATTTACAAACCGCAGGAGTATTTCCGTTTGGGTCTTGCGCTACATACACCCTCTTTTCTTTCTTTCAGAGATAATATAAGAGCAGCCCTTACGACCGATACGGAAAAATATACAAGGTATGGTACACTTACCGAAACAAGCGACAACCTGAACAGTGACAATGCAGGAGACAGGCAGTACAACATGACCACCCCATGGCGTGTTATTGGAAGTGCCAGCTATGTATTAAGAGAAGTAAACGATACCCGCCAACAAAGCGGATTTATAACTGCAGATGTTGAATATGTTAACTACAGGAGTGCCCGCTTTTATAGCAGCAACGCTGGGGACGCTACTGGTGTAAATTATTATCAGTCTTTAAATGATAAGATTAAGGATTATTACAAAGGAGCCATAAATTTTAAACTTGGCGGCGAATTAAAGTTTAATACCATTATGGTAAGGGCAGGCGGTGCCTTTTATGGCAACCCCTATACCCAAAGCAACGATCTTAAAGCCCGCAGGGTACAGGGAAGTGGTGGTTTAGGTTACCGCAATCATGGTATGTTCATTGATCTTACCTATGTGCATAATTTTATAAAAGATGTAAACTTTCCTTACCGTTTAAACGACAAGCCAAATACTTTTGCAGAACAAACAGGTAGCAGGGGTAATGTAATAGCTACCCTTGGTTTTAAATTTTAATGATTATAACTCTTATCGAATTTTGCCAAATTTTTTATTGTTGTAAACCTTTTAACAGGTGTCTTAACAAAGTTCAACCTGTTTGGTGTTGAATCTAATATCTGTTCGTTTAAGTAGCATTATATCTTTAAAAAATGGTATTCTTTTTTCAGAGTATTAAAAATTGACCGTGAAAAATTTGGATAATAACTAACCCTATAGAAAAGCTTTATGAAACATACAGTACTATTTTTATTTTTGACTGCGATAACATTAGGTGCATACAGCCAGGGTGCAAGTAAAAAAGGTGCTTCAGAATTACCTGAATTTAAAATAATGCAAACCAGCGGAGTGTACCTTCAAAAGAAGGATCTACCAGCTAATAAGCCTCTTGTGGTAATTTATTTTTCACCTAATTGCGATCACTGCATCGTGTTGATGGACCAGCTTTTCCCGAGGATTAACGAGTTCAAGAAAGCATCCCTCCTTTTTGTAACCTTTGTTAATCCACAGGAATTGCTCCCTTTTGAAAAAAAATACAATACCATATCTCATCCAAATATTTTTGTAGGCTCTGAAGGATTGGCCTATACTTTGAAAAATTTTTACAGGTTGGAAAAAACTCCTTTTACTGCATTATACAACAAGCAGGGAAAACTGGTAACCTCGTTTAAGAAAGAAACACCCCTTAACGAATTACTTACCATGTTGAAAAAAGCTTAAGGATTCCTTACAATTTGCAGTTGTAACTCTTTTTGATGGCGTGATGCAGGTTTCGTCTGCAATACATATATTTCTAATTGTTTTACGACCCACTTCTGTAGTTTATAATGATAACTGGCATGTTGTACTTGAAAATGGTATTCCATTATTTAACTCATTAGCTTATCTTAAAGCTGTTAAACTACGGGCCAAAAACTACCCTACATGTCTAAAGCTGAAAAAAATACTGCAAAAAAAGCTCTTGATTTTTTTTATCAGTTTGCTGAAATACACCACGAAATTTTTCTTTTTCATGATTTTAGATTTGTGAATGAAATGGTAACTATTTGCAAGGAAATAGCTAAGGCCGAAGATATTTCTAAAGGAGATTATGAACCCGGCCTTGTAGCCCTTGTGCTAACCGACCTGGGCTGGGATAGCGCATCTGATCCGGAACTAAATAACGAAGTACTTGTTAACAGGTTTTTTGATGAAGCCGGTGTAGAAGAAGATGAAAGAAAAATGATCCGGTATTATATCATGTTTTTAAAGACCAATAAATCTCCCGTCAATAAAATAGAAAGAGTAATTAGAGATGGTAAAGATATTCATTTGGGTTTACCCGATGCCCTGGAACGGCTTTCCCTTTTGCAGTTAGAAGAACAAAAGCGTTACAATAAAACCTACACCCAAACGGATTGGCTGGAGCAATGCAAGCAGCATTTTATTACGCATGCCTTTGACACACATTATGCCAACCGGGAGTATGGTGCTACCCGAAGTAAAAATTATATAGAACTGGAGAAGCGGTTGGAAAAACTTAGGTTGGAGCAACTAAAAGAAAAAAGAATAACGGAGAGAGTAAACGGCATCCACTCACCCACTGGTAAAGAGAATGAAGACCTTTTTAAGATTGCTTTTAGAAACTACATAAACCTGATTGACATTGCTGATAAAAAAGCAGGTTTACTAATACAGGTGAACTCAATATTGGCATCTGTTGTAGTAGCACTGGTACTTAAAAAATTGGAGAACCAAACATGGTATGTGTTGCCTACAGCAGGTTTGTTATTAGGTTCTGCTATAACTATTTTTTACAGCATTTTAGCCAGCAAACCTATTGAAAATTGGGAGGGTAAAAATTTGGTGTCCACTAAAAAAGAAGAGTTCTTTTTTGGTAGTTACGACAGGCTTGATCCTAATTTTAAACATGTTGACTGGCAAAAGTACCTCGATGATATGACCGAGTTTTTTAATGGAGAAAAGAATGCAATTTTTGTAGAGCTGATTAAGGAATCTTATGAAGTAAGAAAAGTACTTTCTAAAAAATTCAACTACCTGTCTATTGCTTATAAAGTATTTTTTGCCGGTCTTATATTATCAATAATAGGATTTATTGTTGTGATTATGCATGAAAGCCAGGCAACAAAACAAAATTCTCCCGTATTTGGTAACCAGAAAATGAATGATACGTCTGATCAAAATATTTCAGATACTTCATACCCATTTGGTAAGTCACCTGTTTAGTGAAGGTAATTTTATGCACACAACCTAAAATAAGTAGGTAAGCTAATTTTTACTTTCTTTGCGGGGCAAATAAACAGGCATGAGTAAAAAAAACATAGCTTTTTTAACAGGTGGTTATAGTGGCGAGGCCGAGATAAGTTACAAGAGTGCCATTACTATTGAGGATAACCTTGATCACGAAAAATATACTGTTTACAAAATTGATATTCACCCAACAGGCTGGTGGTACGAGGGCCAGGATGGAAATGACATGTCAATTGATAAAAACGATTTCTCTCTAAATATCAATGGCAGTAAAATAACCTTCGATGCCGTACTAATAGGAATCCATGGCACCCCCGGTGAAGATGGAAAATTGCAGGGATATTTCGACCTGCTAAAAATACCGTACACAAGCTGCGATGCTGCCACATCGGCCCTAACTTTCAATAAAAGTTTTACGGTAGCCGTTGCTGCATTTGGTGGTATTTCAGTAGCAAAGTCAATGCACCTGTTCCAATACAATGCACCTACGGCCAATGAAGTTTTGGCAAAATTATCGTTACCTCTTTTTGTAAAACCCAACAATGGCGGCAGCAGCATTGGCATGAGTAAAGTATCAAATGCAGATGAATTACCTGCGGCACTTGAGAAAGCCTTTAAAGAAGATCCCCAGGTTTTAGTGGAAGAATTTATTAAAGGCCGGGAGTTTACAATAGGGGTTTTTAAATCGAAGGGTACCCTAATAACCTTACCCATAACAGAGGTGATTAGCAAGAAAGATTTTTTTGATTACGAGGCAAAATATGTTGCCGGTCTTAGCGATGAAATAACACCCGCAGAAGCTGATGCCAGCATTATTGAAAAGGTGAATGCAGCAGCTAAAAAGATTTACCATCTTTTAAATTGCCGCGGTATTGTAAGGATAGATTTTATTTACAACGAAGAGAAAGATGAACCTTTTATGTTAGAGGTTAATACCGTTCCCGGTCAAAGTGAAGCCAGTATAGTACCTAAACAGGTAAAAGCAATGGGCTGGAGTTTAAAAGAGTTTTATTCGGCCATTATTGACGAGTGTTTTAATTATTAACTTATTTTCAAATAGAAATCATCTATAGTGTTTAAATTTTTAACGCATAAACCGCTTTGGGTAAATATAGTTGCGGTTATATTGCTTGCTTCAATATTGATCCTTGTTTTCTTTGGCTCGCTCGATTACATAACCAAACATGGCAAATACGAAAAGGTACCCACGCTTATTGGTAAAAATGTTGACGAAGCACGAAAATTATTAGAAAGCATTGGATTTGAAGTTGAGATCCAGGATTCAGTTTACCTGGATACAGCTCCAAAACTATCTGTGGTAAAGCAATCGCCTGAAGGGGAATCGATGGTAAAGGTTAACCGTACCATTTACCTCACCATAAACAGGTCGCAACCTCCCCTTGTCGAAATGCCAAACCTGGTGGGTTTCTCCATTAGAAATGCCGAAATGTATCTTGAAAACTTAGGACTAACCATGGGCGATACCACATTTAGACCCGACATAGCCAAAAATGCAGTGCTTGAACAATTATTTGATGGCAAACCTGTTACAGCAGGCACCAAAATTTTCATGGGCAGTAAAATAAGTTTGGTGTTAGGCGATGGCATCGGAGATGAAGAAATGAAAGTGCCTGACCTGGTGGGTCTTACTTTTGTTGAAGCCAAAATACTTTTAAAAGCAATGAATGTAAATTACACTCCCGTACCTGATGCAGGAGTTACAGACCAGGATGCAGCTTATGTTTACAGGCAAAACCCTGAGCAATTCACATCGTCAGCCGATGGCCAAAAACAAATCAACAGAATTAAGGCAGGACAAAATATTGATCTGTGGCTGAGTACAGAAAAGCCTGTTGTTGACTCAACTATTGTTCAACCTCCCCCCTCATTGTAATTACTTTTTAAACTAAACCAACATGCAAAATATTACAGTTGAAGAATTGAAGGCCCGCATGGACGCCGGCGAAAAACTAAACCTGGTTGATGTAAGAGAGGATAATGAACGTGCTGAGTTTAATATAGGTGGCACCCATTTTAGATTGCGTCGTATACAGGATATGGCTATAGAAGAATTGGAGCCATTAAAAAACGAAGAGGTGATTTGCTATTGCAGATCGGGCAACCGCAGTGGAATGGCTTGCCTTATGCTAGAGCATATGGGCTTTACAAATACCTACAACGTTACCGGCGGCATGATTGACTGGAATGAAAAATTTGGCAACAAACCGGTAGCATAATCATAGTATTTTATTAATAAAGAACGGGCTGATAATTTCAGCCCGTTTTTAGTTTTACCCGTTGTTGTGAATTGAAGCTCATATGCCAGATTGCGTATTCAATCTCTCATTATCAAACGTTTACAACTTAATATTTAGTGCTACCAGTATATTAGTGCCCGCCATAGGGAAATAATAATTTTCAGTTGATTGAACATTATTGTACACATAGCTAAAAGTGTAGCCGTTGGGTTCATACTTCTTACTAAAAACATTGTTTACACGGGCAATGATATTCCATTCTTTAAACAGTTTGCTTCGTAAAACATATGCAAACTTTACATCCTGCAGGTAATATGGTTGCAGGCTGCGCGTATCATTCTGTGTATTATCAAGGTATTGCCGCGAAACATATTTACAAATAAAATCTACCGAAAAATTTCTTACTGGCTTTAACTGAAAAGTAGCACCACCAATTACTGCCGGCGAAAATGAAATGTCAACATTCTTATGATTTATTTCCAATTGCTTTCCATTGTCATAATCATCTATATACTCTGTAAAGTTGTTAATCTTGTTTTTACTCAGAGCAAGATTGGCGGAAACATGCAGCAATTCAGACAAACTCATTCCACCCTGTAACTCTACACCAAGCCTGTAACTCTGTGGTATGTTTTGACGGGTATATGCCCCCACATCATTTATTTTACCGGTTAGTACCAACTGGTTCTGATAGTTCATATAAAACACGTTACCACCAAATTCAAAATGCTGCTTTTTTATTTGGGTACCCAACTCAATATCGTGCAGGGTTTCATGTTTGGGTTGTTGGGTAATGCCTGCTTCAAAGTCATCGCGGTTGGGCTCCTTATTTCCCAGGGCATAGCTTATATAAGTTTGCCAGCCATTGTTGTTATAAGTTAAACCTGCCTTAGGGTTTACAAAATCAAACTGCCGCTCAACAATAACTGTTGGGTTATTTCTGAAACCATTCATTGTATAGTCTACATGGCGATATTGAACATCAGCAAAAGCACTTAATCTTTTGCTAAATGCATGTTGCCATTTTGTATAAGCATTTAGATCAGTTTTAAACGCATCGAGGTGGTAATACCTGTAGTCTTTGGGTATCCCTACCATTGCCCAGGCTACCTGCCCGTAATGTTCACCATCATACCTGTTCCATCCGCCACCAAAGGTTAACTGGTCGGGGCCATTTTTATACTGAAGAGATATTATTTGACCATAGTAATAATTATCTAACCACAACCTTCTTACAAGATCAGTTTTTGTTATCGTCATACCTCCTGTAGCAAAAGGTTGTACTCCATAATCCGATAGTGTTTGGTCAGCTTTGTACTGTTCATAGTAGCCTTTACCTCGGGTTAAAAACAAAGCAGTATTAAATGACAGTTTTGACGAAAGCGCCTGGTTGTAAAATAATTGGTAATGATCCTGCTGATAATTATCTGTTTCATTATCGTACGGATCGCCGGGTTTTTCGGTGCCTGCTGAGTTATAAGTTCTGTTGGTTTTTAACAGGCTTTCAGGCACTCCGTTCCACGACTGGTATGTTTTTTCTTTACCAGAGATAATGTTGAAACGAAGCGAAGCATTTTTTGCAATCCAGGCTGTGGACAGGTAAAAAGAATTGAGGTTGGTAGAAGCCCTGTCCACATATCCATCGCTGGAAATTTTGCTTAGGCGTGCATCGATGGTAAAATGGTCGTGCAGCAAACCAGAGCCAGCCTTTACAGTATTTTTCCATGTGTTGAACGATCCGTAGGAATTATTGATTTCGCCATAAGCTTCTTCGTTAAACTCGTTAGTGGCAAGATTAATGGTAGCTCCAAATGCACCTGCACCGTTAGAGGATGTACCAACACCACGCTGAATTTGTATGCTGCTTAAGGAAGATGCAAGATCAGGCAGGTCAACAAAATAAGAGCCCTGGCTTTCTGCATCATTGTATGGAATGCCATTCATAGTTACATTGATCCTGCTGTTATCGCTGCCGCGAATTCGTATGCCTGTATAGCCAACCCCGTTGCCCGCATCAGAGCTTACAACAGTCGAGGGTGTTTGATCTAATAAAGTCGGCAAGTCGGTGCCCAGGTTCAAACTTTCAATTGTTTTCTTATCAATGTTTTGTATGGTAAAAGGGGCATTAATGCCTGCCCTTACCGCCCTCAGTTCAAGCGGCTCTAAAAAGTAAGCACCTTGTTGAAGTTTCAATGCTACTTCTGCAATTTGACTACCTGCAACAACTGTAGCGCTATTTTTTTTCATGCTTATATAACCTGCAGTTACTACATAAGTACCGGCTTTGTTAACCTGTACTGAAAACTTACCGAGGCTATTACTGACGGTATTTGCAACCAAAAGATTGTTGATAAACACACTGATAGTTGCAGCTTCTAATGGTTCATTAGTTTTGTCATTACTTACGACGCCTCTTATTGTGTATTGGGCTGAAAGAGATAACGTAATTAAAAATGCGGCGATAGTTCCAAAAAATTTTTTCATTTTATTATAAAAAATTTAGGAACAGAATAAAAAATGCGGTGCAGGAGGAGACAAATACAGTATGTTCACCTTCCCTTCGCAGGCATTACCCTGTTCAGGTTCAACGGGTTTAATCTCAGCCTTCAATACGAAAGCACCCCGGGAATTGTAACTTTTAGCTAAAAGTATGGAGCAAAAATAATGAGTAAATTTTATAACAAGGTGTAACTTTTTTGCTTGCCTGCCGTTCCACCAAAAAACACATTGCTTCCATGAAAAAAATACTGTTGTTTGTAATTCTTGTATCTGTGAGTTTCTTAAAAGTTCAGTCGCAGGATGTAGTGTATGATGAAAATGTTGAACCAAGAACCGTAACTGAATTTTCTGCTATCGAAGTTTCAGGATCCATTTCGCTGTACATGTCGCAAAGCAATGACTATGGTGTAGCTATAAGTGCCGGGGATGAAAAAAATAATAGCAAGATTAAAACTGAAGTAAAAAATGGTGTACTCAAAATTTCAGTTGATGGCGGTTTTTGGAATGGCATGGGATGGGCAAACAGAAAATTAAAAGCATACGTTTCATTTAAATCAATCAGGACATTAAATATTTCGGGGGCATCGTTTGTAACCTCCAGTGGCCCAATAACTTTGGATGCATTAAAAATTGAAGTTTCAGGGGCCAGCGAAATAAAGACTGAAATACATGTAAAACAATTGGACTTAGATATAAGCGGGGCTTCTGTTGCACGATTGTCAGGCTCGGCTGATAACGCTTCTATTGATGCAAGTGGTGCAACCAAAGTAAGTTCGTACGACCTTGCCGTTAACTCTTGTAAAGCTGCTGCCTCCGGTGCTTCGTCTATAAGGATTACGGTAAATAAAGAATTAAACGCATCTGCAAGTGGAGGTGCAAATATTTATTACAAGGGGCTGGCAAGCGTAGTCAATATCAATAGCTCACGGGGAGCAGATATAAAGAAGCAGGATTGAGCTTTTTAAACAATTTCTCAAAATACTTTTAAAAACAATTGGCTGATAAGTTACGTGCCCTTATCTTTGCCGACCAAATCGCGAAGTAGAGCAGCGGTAGCTCGTCGGGCTCATAACCCGAAGGTCCCAGGTTCGAACCCTGGCTTCGCAACAGAAATCAAAGCCTCCAATACGGGGGCTTTTTTCATTTCATAGATCAAGTTCACCCTCTTCTGATTGCAGAAGTATTAATTATTCGGTCCTAAAAGAAAAGGACCCATGCAGGCGAAATTAAAGCAAAAGTCATCTGCTAAGGATCAAAGTCAACAGGGCTGACACTATTTTAAATACTGTGAATCGATACTCTTCTCCATGCGCATGTCACATTAGTCCAGTGCATCATTATAAAAGCAGAGTAGTATTTTAAGAAACGAAATCGTATGCAGCCCATTAAGGTATAATCTTACTTAACAGCTACAACTTCGTTCTTACTATTGGGGAATCTTCCAAAAATTTTTTAATCACATACTTACCTACCTGTCTTCCCTGTTCAGCTCCTGCATCTACACCAGTACGATAGTGAATTCCCCCATAAACCCTGCTAATCGATGCCTCCTGGGCTGCAGAAACAAAGGATTTAAAATTACGTTGCATTCCTATATAGGCAAGATCACTTGTATCCTGAAAGGCGAAGTTGTCGCCAAAACGTTGGGTAAGTATTGTAGCTGCTGAAGCAGAAATACCACTATGACCGCTACTGTGTTCAGGGAAAGGTGGCGTTTGCAGTATGGGCACCCAATTATTATCAATTACCTCGTTGATGACAGTTACCGGGCGAATAACATTGCGAATATATTTTTCGCGCCAGCAAGTAATAATTACGTCATACATTCCAATAGAAGTAAGGGCATATATTTTAGCAGTTTCTACCGGATCAAGATTTTTCATCTTACTTGCTATTCCTGTTATTCCTATCCAATGACCTACGGGAGTTATTTTTTTATTACCAAACATCAGGTGACCCGAATGCTCAAACACAAATGGATTGTCATCCCAATATTTTGCTATATCCCTTTGCTCATCTGTTAGGTGTGTTCCAATCTTGTATACTTCATTCACATTTGCATAAAAGGAGCTTTCTTTTTTGAGCGAGTAAGGAGGCGGTGAAGGGCATGTAATTTCTGCTGCTGAGTCAAGGGCCAAAGGCAGTATTTTATCCCAGTTAGGCTCTAACGCATCTAAATAATCTGAAGGTGTCGGACGCCATTTTCCCTCTTCTTCACTTCCTAAATATTTCGGCATTCCCCGGGTTTCTTTATAGTTATCAATTTTAGTTCGTTCAAGTATTGTTTTGCCAACTGAAGAACCAAAGGCTATAGACCGGTCAAATGTTTCTTTGTCCAATATCGACTTAAAATCACGCAATACCTTATTTTGATAATTATTTAAGGTATCCGCAGAAAAGGTAATTTTTTCTGCAACCGTAAAAAAAGCTTTAGTAGCGGCAAGAAGATAATTGTACTTTTTATTTTTATCCGGAACAGGCATTTGTGGAAAGCCATGCAGGTCTTTAACTATGGAAGGGTAGTTTTCTTTATCAAACCTTATAGCCTCGTACGCTGCAAGGGACGAATAACTATATATTCTGCTTGACACAGGAGGCGAAAACATATCGTGAATAATTACCTCAGTTAATTGATGCATGTGGTTGTGCAACAAATTGCGGTCGGTCAGCAATTTTGGATCAGCTTTTTGTTGCTGTTTTTGATTGCAACTAAAACACGCTATAACCAATACCAACCATAGTAGTGTTGTTCTCATACTTTAAGATGCTCCCTGAGCTTAAATAATAAGTTTCATCAATTCTTCATGCTTTTTTGAAACGTGCTAATATTTCATTTGCTGAAGGTTCCGTGCGCACAATGTATTGCAACGTTGTAAATACGCAGAAAAAAGTTGAGATTTTTTTGTTAACCAATAACTAAAAAAAGATCAGGAAAACCGCGTGCATTTTAAATGGTCGCTCTTTCTTTTGTTAACCGACAGAGGGTTTTTCATAGCGGCATCCGTTGTGTCACTCTCTTGTACTGATATATTTTCATTGCATCTTTTCCCTTGCACATTTTAATTAGCTACTTAAAGACTGAGACATTTTCAAAAGCCCCCGTTAAATCTTATTTAGAATTTTTTTTACCCGTATTTTTTAGTACCAAAAAAGGAGGCCCTTTATGCCAGTCATACTTTGACTTCATCTTACTCGGTCCAATTGAAAAATTCCCTAGTATCAGATCAGTTTTCCCGTCCGAATTTATATCACCTGCGTCCATCGTCAGCCACCTTCCTTGCTGGGCTTCTGGCAATGTAAAAGGGACGAAAGTATTATTACCTGTGTTTTCCAGGTATACGAACCCTTCTTCAGGATGATATATATAATCGGCAAAAAAAGAAATGGCAGCTATATCAATATCGTTATCGTTGTCGTAATCTCTTGCGATGGCTTTATAGCAGCCATTTATGTGAAAGAAAAAAGTTTGCTTAAAATTGTTCTTCCCATCATTCAGATAAATATATACGCCGTGATAAGGCTTTAGAATAGTAGAATAATCTGCATTGTCGCCGCAGGTATAAACAATATCTGGTCTCCCATCTTTGTTGTAGTCAACCAACTCGAAATAAGAAGAACCATTGAGAGCAGGAAACCCTAATACCTTTGTTTCCTCGAACCTTCCCTGGCCTTTATTTGTGTATAAAAAAACCCCTTCTTCTCCCTGCGAAAACAAAACCCAGATGTCTGGTAAGCCATCCTGGTTATAATCGTTGATGTAAGACTTTATAGCACCAGGAAGCGGCCGTAGCACATGACGGTCATATTTACCGTCTCCCTTATTTTCCATCCATGATAATGCACCCGTTAAATAACCAAACTCGCATACGAGGTAATCAGTTTTTCCATCTTTATTTAAATCTGCTGAAGAGATTTGTACAGGTCGTTGCAGTCCCTGGAATAAAGCTAATGAGTCCTGTATGAGTTTTTTATTTTGTGATAGGGTAACCTTTCCTCCAATACCATACTTTCCATTATTTGGGTTAAGTACACCGATATCGCAGGTCAGCCAATCAGCGTTATTTATTTCAACATCTACAATTGGGCCCCGGCTTTTAATTGAATCAATCATTTTTAAATTGCTATCGAACCGGTATAGCGTATGCTTTGTAGCATCGCTTGTAACTACTCCCGCTGAAGCATCTCCGGTTATTTTAACAAACGAAGTAGCAGGGTTCAAAGAAGCCTCTGCAGGAGCTTCTACAGCAAATAATGCAAGCCCTGTTTTTATAGCTTGCTGACCAGCTTTTCTATTTTCTAAAGTATCCGGGGAGGTGGCTATAAAATAATTGATAATACTTTGCCACTCTTCCGGCTTTACAAGTGGCTCATGAGGATAAAAATTTTTATCCAAATCCATATCATGACGGGAAAAAGTGTAGGATTTTCCGTTCCATGAAAAAATACCCAGGCGAGGACCCATAGCGGGAAGTACGCCTTGTTCCCATGTTTTTGAATCGAGTTGCGAAGGATCCGGCAATGCATGACAAGACTGGCAATAAATTTTTGCCAACTCCTCACCTTTCTTTATATCGCTATTTGAAATGTCAGGGTGGCTTCTATTACGGGTAACATTGTTACAACCAATGCAGCAAGCAATTGCAGAAGCAAACAGTAGAAGAATAGTAGCTGTAACTAAGTGGTTCTGTTTTAAAGAATACATTGATAATTATAAGTCCCTCCAGGGAACAGTAAGTTTTTAAGTTTGGAGACCCTACACTTTAAAGCTGCTATTTACAGAGCCTGTCATCTATAGGTTAACAGTTCGAACATTGCCTTTATAATCTTTGATTTCTACCATTTTCATATTGCTCTCTGTATTTATGAAACGTCCCGATTGTGATAACAAGGATGCGCCATAACCAATCTCACGTTTTTGTTTCCTTCCATCTTTATAGGTAACTATCGCACTCGTCTCAGTTGGATTAAGGCTGATATAAGCGAATGCTTTCTTTAATTCAAAAGTTTTCAAATTACCCCTGTTCTGACTAGCCACAACTAAACATTTTCCATCGTTTTTGCGCAGTTTAACTAAGGCTTTCGCATTACCTGGAACAAACCACCCGCTTTCCAAAATCTTTAATGATCTAAAGCCTCCTTTACCATCCCCTTTCAAAAAAAGTCCATTGCATGCATCATATCTGCCGACCGATACTTCGGTTCCATAATCATTTCCGGTAGCAAGCAGGTCTAAGTTTCCGTCGCCGTCAAAATCTTCTGATAACATACCATTCATGCAGGAATATTGGGTTTGCAATGGTAAGGAAGAGATGGTAAACTTTCCATTGCCATCGTTTCTAATATAGCTATTGCTGAAGTAGTTGGCCTGTAGCTTCAGAACGCCTTTCATTTCTTCTGGTGTAAACATTTTATCGAACGTAGCAGTAGCATATCCTTTATAATTCTGAAATTTCGACCTGAAAGAAATTAACTGCTTGGTCATGTCATCGCGAACGTGTGCAGGGTATTCTTTTCTTGTAGTATCCGCTTGAGAGGTTGGCAAATAAATAGTGGGTATGGCATCAAAATTTCCATTATTATCAAAATCCTTTGCATAAATACTGACAGGAAATTTTTCAGAAGCTTTGAAAAATGAATTAAGGCCCAGGTTTCCAACTACAAAATCTATATCGCCATCATTGTCAAAATCTCCGGGAACAATACTTGTCCACCAACCCTTTTTATTACCCAGGTTACTTGAAGCTGTTATGTCCTGAAAAGTACCTTTGTTATTTGCATAAAACAATACTGGCATCCACTCCCCGGTAATTACCAGATCTTGCCAGCCATCGTTATTAAAGTCGGTCCAAACGGCATCACCTACAAGTCCTATATTTTTGAATGTTTTTGCTACAGTATTTGTGACATCTGTAAACTTTGCTTTGCCATTTTGAGAGTCGTTGCGATAAATAAAACTTGACACTGGTTTGGGATAATTCCAGGGCTCAACTCTTCCAGCGATAAACAAATCCAAATCGCCATCGTTATCATAATCGGCTGCCCTTACGCAAGACTTACTGGTATAGTTTTGGGGCAGCGCATCCGGGCTAATGGTAAACCCTCCTTTG
Organism: Chitinophagales bacterium; assembly: GCA_038211085.1. Taxonomy (GTDB): domain Bacteria; phylum Bacteroidota; class Bacteroidia; order Chitinophagales; family Chitinophagaceae; genus Segetibacter. Next base: position 17,192 of record JBBQVY010000078.1, read on the forward strand.
CCATCGTTAACGTATAACTTATCCTGGTAAGCCTCTGAATTAGGTGCTTTTTCATAGCCTCCGCTTGCCGTAAACAAATCCAGGTCGCCGTCGCCATCTGCATCGAATAATGTTATTCCTACATCCTTCCATTGCTTTGACATGCTATTTGCCGAGGGAAAGATTGCCTGCCTGGTAAAAGAACCATTAGCCTGTTGAAGCAGCATAGTAGGACTAATGCCCAAAGAGCCGCCAACAACCATATCTTCTAAACCATCCCCATTAATATCTCCAACAGCCAATGCAGGTCCGTACTCTGTAAATTTATGGGGCAGTAATTTTTGGATGTTGAAATCTATAAAGTCTTTAGAAGAGTCTTTATAAAGAATATTTAGTTGACTGCTAATATCGGTGAACAATGTATTTGTTGCAAAAACAGGATGACCAAAACTGTCTGCTTTGAGAGCATTTTTAATATAAATTGTAATGGTTTTATTAGCCTGAACCTTGCTAAGCACTTGCTTGTTGCCATTTGGCCAGGTTACAACCATCGAATCAATGGTCGAAACATTACCTAACCCAAAATGTGGATCTAGCTGCACCGAAGAAAGATAGCCGCGATAAGGGCTTTGCTCATATGCCTGCTGTTTACCCTGGTAGTACAATTGTATCCAGGTACCAATCCCATTTCTATTTAGTTGGTCACCTACTAGTTTAACCGAAAGAAAATTGTTAGCACCTTCCTTCTCATGTAAGCTGGTGTTCTCATACACCATTGCCTCATCGTTAATGTTGTTGATTACCATATCCAGGTCACCATCGTTGTCAAGGTCTGCGTAAGCGCCGCCGTTTGAAAAAGAAGGAACAGCTAATCCCCAACTATTAGAAACATTACTGAATGTGATATCGCCATTATTATGAAAAGCATAATTATGCAGTTTCACTTCTGGTATTTGCGATAATGTAAATTCCTTACTTGCTATAGCTGAAGACTGTTGACGGAAGGCAATAAAATCGTGGTCAGTTAAATCCTTAGGGTACCCATTCGTAACTATGATATCTCTGTATCCGTCATTATCAAAATCGGCAACAATTGGTGTCCAGCTCCAGTCAGTTTCAGAAATACCGGCAAAAAAACCAACATCACTAAAAATTGGATCGCCAATGCTATCCATTTCCTTCACCCGTGGTCCCTGGTTTACTTGCAACGTATTTCTAACGTATTGATATTGGTAGCCGAAATGATCACTATTCTGATAGGTTTGGTAGCTGTTGGCACCAAGCATCATTTTCTTGCGGTAGTTATCTTCGGGGCTCATGTCAACCTCAACTACGTCTGATAGGCCGTCGTTATTGATGTCTACAATATCCTGCCCCATTCCATTGGCAGACGTATGCTTAAAATAACCAACGGCCTTATTGGTGAACGTGCCATTGCCATTATTGATATAGAGAATATCATTAGAATTAAAATCGTTAGATACAAATATATCTTTCCAGCCATCCTTATTTATGTCAGTAATACTAACTCCATGTCCATAACCTTCGATTGTAATTCCTGCCTCTTTACTAACGTTGGTATAAAAAGGATGTTTTAGCTGGGAGTTCCAATCGTTGCGATATAGCCGGCCGGTACTGGGAAAAGAACCATCCTTTATAACGGGACGAAAAACGGCGGGATTATTCCCTTTAATAATTTCATTCACCACAATGTAGACGTCCAAATCCCCGTCATTATCGTAGTCGAAAAAAGCAGCCATGGTAGAATGAGTGGTGTCATTTAAACCATATTCACGAGCTAATTCTTTAAAATGAGGCACACCATTTTTGTCGCTTCCCTGGTTGACATATAGTAAATTTTCTCTCTTTTCAACATTAGAAGAAAGCGTTGCAGATACATATAAATCCATCCTTCCATCATTATTGATATCAACGACTGAAACACCGCGGCACCATTTTCCGCTACCTGCTACATTGGCCTTATCTGTTACATCTTCAAATTTGAAATCTCCTTCGTTCAAATACAGTTTATTAGGAACTGTGCTGCCCGAAAAATACAAATCCTGCAATCCATCATTATTAAAATCGCCAATTCCAACACCACCACCGTTATATATATTGGTTATGTCAATCGGATTTAAACTGTCGTTCTCAACAAATTTGTTATTGAAATGAATATTGCTTTTATCGGAAGCCACCTGCTCAAATAAAGGACGCTCTCTTTTACAAGCACAAAGAAATATAAATGCCAAAACAAAAAAAGAGGAAAACTTAAGAGACATAAGAAATGATCAAGAGGATTAAAACGTAAAATAATAGAAAAGAGGTAGAGTAAACTCTACCTCCAGACTAAAATTTAATTAATTATTGTAATTAGTAACCAGGATTTTGTGTTAACCTTTTAGAACCATCAGAGTTCAATGCGTCAATTCTCCCTTGTGGTATTGGAAAGTATTCATTCTTTCCTGCTGTAAACGATGCATTCTGCTTAAGAGGACGTTGTGCCTTCTCTCTTGCAATGAACGTGTTGATTGTAGGAGCAGCAATACCCCAACGCACCAGGTCGAAGAAGCGATGGCCTTCCATAGCCAATTCCAACCTTCTTTCGAAGTACACAGCTTTCATTGCGTTAGCTGCTGTAAAAGTTGCTG
>JBBQVY010000079.1:0-19425 GCA_038211085.1 Chitinophagales bacterium
TCCTGCAACAACAATTTTGTATTGGCTGCATCTAAACTTACCTGGTGGTAGCCAGCGTCTTTTACATGCACTATTTCTGTGTAAGAATGATCTGTTACCAGGCCTGTATAATCGCTTTGTACTTTTTGCCAGTACGTAAGCTGTTGCTGTACACGACGGGTTGCTCCAAATTGCTGCAAGGCAGTGTACCACTGGCGGTAAGAGCTGGTCTTGTTTGGAAGTGATAAGCCAACATTGCCGGTTACTGATGTCAGCAGCACTTCCATATCTTCTAATAAAATACGCCACGATACGCCATCTATTGCCAGGTGATGGATAACTATCAGCAGCCGGTTTGCTTCAAATGTATCTGCGGTTTTGATGAATACTATGCGGATGATTGGGCCGTGATTAATATCGAGGCTTTGTTGTGTTTGCCCGGATATTTGTTTGATAGATGCAGTAATATTTTCAGTAACTAAAAGGTCTGCAACCCGAACAGTTGAAATTGCATTGCTATAGGTTTGGTGCCATTCACCATTTATATTTTCGTATATAAAACGCAGGGCATCGTGGTGAAGCATAATAGCATCCACTACACTTTGCAGCATCGTCTCATCTACCTTTTTATCTATTGAAAGGAGGGCACTTTGGTTAAAATAAGAAAGTGCTTCTTTCTCGTTTTGCAGGTACCATTGCTGTATGGGTAACAGACCGGCTTCGCCGGAAAGCGTACCCTGTTCTGCCAGTGAAACTGCATTTGTTTTCTCCAGTAATGCAATGCTTAAACGTGCAATATTTTGATGAATAAAAATTTCTTTTGGTTGAATGCTGTAGCCCAGGCGATTGATCCTGCTTACGGCCTGTATACTTGTTATGCTATCGCCACCCAGCTCAAAAAAGTTATCGTCTATGCCTACTTTTTCTATGCCGAGCAAGTCTTGCCAAATGGTGGCCAGTGCCTGCTCCAACTTTGTGGTTGGGGCGGTGTATTGCTTTTGTGCGGCAGCTTCATCGGGTTGTGGTAAAGCCTTCTTGTCTATTTTGCCATTAGGTGTTAAAGGCAGTTTCTCCAGTTGTACCCACAAGCCCGGTATCATGTAGGCCGGTAATAGTTTAGACAAATGCGCCGTCAGCGTTGCTTTATCTATTTCTCTATCACTTACAACATAGGCTACCAGGCGCTTTGTGCCTTTGTTGTCTGCCTGTGCCGTTACTACTGCTTGTGTTACAAGCCCGCTTTGCAACAGCACATTTTCTATCTCCCCTAACTCTATTCTATATCCACTAATCTTTACCTGCTCATCTTTTCTGCCCAGGTATTCTATGTTGCCATCGCTTGTCCACCTGCCTATATCGCCGGTCTTGTATAAACGTGTTTGGCTTTCTTCTTCAATTCTGTCTTCTTCTCTTCCATCTTCTATTCTACTATATTCTTCCTTCCTATCTCTAATCTTCTTCTCTCCTCTCTCCTCAAACGGATTCTCAATAAACTTCTCTCTTGTTAATTGCATATTGTTCAGGTAGCCTCTTGCCAGTCCATCACCACCTATACATATCTCTCCGGCTACACCCAACGGCACTAATTGCAACTGGTCGTTTACGATGTAAATGCTGCTGTTGTCAATGGGCTTACCAATAGATACACCCTTTGTTGTAACAGTATCTGTTGATGGGTAGAAACTAAAAGTAGTACAGCCAACAGTAGCTTCTGTTGGGCCGTACTCATTAATTACTTCTACCTTATGATTTACCTGATGCAGGTAGCTGACCTGGGATGGCAATAACGCTTCACCCCCCACCACAATTTTGTCTGTGATGACCGGATTACCAGCATTTGAATATGCTTCAAAAAGCAGCGGCAAATGTGCAGGTGTTACTTTAATAAAATCGTATGGAGCGTATCTGATAAAATTAGTATCCTGGAAAGGCTGGTGCTCCTGCCTGTTTTCTATAACCAACCTTTTGCCGGCAAGCAAAGGCATAAACAACGCTGTAAGAGAGGCATCGAAAGTATAAGACAAGTTGAAATACGAGCCCGCATTTTTTGATTCAGGGTTTACATAAGATGTCCCTGAATTGAAGAGATAGTTGAGTAAATTTTTATGCGTAACCATTACCCCTTTAGGATTACCTGTTGAGCCTGAAGTATAAATTACATACGCTACTTCATGTAAATTAATTGCCGGACTCGGTATCAATGCTTCGGCAGAAACTTCATCCTGAAAGGTTGAAACAGCTACATCAATTACCGTAATTTTTTGGTCCCCATCAATACTGACAATTGCTTTATTTATAGATGGGATGGTTTGTTGATTGCTTACAACTAAACTTGCTGCAGTATCCTGTAAAATGTATGCAATACGTTGTTGCGGAAAATCAGGATCTATGGGTACATATGCAGCACCTGTTTTAAGAATGGCCAATATAGCCACCATCATATCTATGCCTTCTCTAACGCATACTGGTACAAAAGTGCCCGGCTTTATACCCGCAACAAGTAAAATTTGCGCCAAAGCATTTGCCTGCTTATTTAACCTGCTAAAACTAATTTGTTCAGAAGCAAATACTACAGCTGTTTGAGTGGGTACTTGTAATACTTTGTTTTCAAATAGCTGAACAACACTTTGCTTTTCCTGCTGCCTTGCAGGGCCTTTGCCAAAGCCTGATATACGCTGTGCTTCGGTTGCATCCACTATATCAATTTCGCCTATCCTCAAATCACTCTGGCGTACTACTATATTTAAAATCTGAATATAGTGTTTCAATAAATCCGCTATGCTTTCGTGCTTAAACAGAGCAGTACAGTATTCAATAGTAAGGGAAATGCCTAAGGTAGTTTCCTTTAAAAAAAATGTAATATCATACTTGGAAGTATGGTTCTCCAAATTGAGCCAGTTGATGTCTACTCCTTCAAAGTCAACAGCAGGATTATCCTCAAAATTTTGCAAAACAAACATGGCCTGGAATAATGGGCTGCGACTGATATCGCGTTTCTGTTCTGTTACTTCAATTACCTTTTCAAAAGGCGCATCCTGGTGCTCGTATGCCAGCAGTGTATTGTCTTGTACCTGCTGCAAAAATGCGGTGAAAGACGCAGTCTCATCAACCGTATTGCGTAATACCACTACATTAATAAAAAAGCCAATCAGCGATTCAAACTCGTGGTGGCTGCGATTGGCAACTGGTGTACCTACGGTAATATCATGCTGTCCGCTATGCTTGTATATTAAAATTTTAAAAGCAGCCAAAAGGGTCATAAAAATTGTAGCACCCTGCCGCTGGCCTAATTGAGCAAGTTTATCTGTAAGGTCTTTATCTATTATAGTTGACAGGCTTGCACCGCTGAAACTTTGTGTAGCCGGGCGGACAAAATCTTCCGGTAACTGTAATGGTGTAACCTGCTGTAATGTCTTTTTCCAAAAGCTAAGTTTATCTTCCAAAATTTTGCCCTGCAAATAATTGCGTTGCCATATTGAATAGTCAGCGTACTGGTATTGCAATGGCGGCAGCATGGGGGTTGTTCCTGAAAAATAAGCATTGTAAAAGGCAGCCACCTCCTGCATCATTATGGGTACCGACCAACCATCGCTGGCTATGTGATGAATAACAATTACCATGGTCATCCGTTGAGCATCTGTCCTTAACAGGTGTATACGCAACATGTAATCATTCTCAAGGTCGAAAGGCTGTGCCGTAATAGTATTTATAATGGGATTGATGTCTTCAGCAGGCTGTACATCTTCTGCAACTATCTTCCAGTCGTCTGCACTTTTTATCAACTGGTATGGGCGACCATTTGTTGTGGTAAACATAGTGCGAAGTGCCTCATGCCTGTCTACTAAATTTTTAAAGGCATACCCCAGTGCGGCAATATTTATTTGACCGTTTATTTCCAACAGGGTTGATAAATGATATTGAACACTGCCTTCAATCTGGTGCAACACCCACAGTCTTTCCTGGCTATACGACAATGGAATATGTTCGGGCCGTTCCGTTTTGACAAGCAATACATCTTGTTGCTTTTGCTGCTGTTGCAGGTATGTAGCCAGCTCTGCTATGGTAGGAAACTGGAAGAGATTTCGAATAGTCAATTCAACCTGCAATTCATTTCTTATAGCAGCCACTGTACGCGTTGCCAATAATGAATGGCCACCTATCTCAAAGAAATTATCATACACACCAACCTTTTCAATTTTCAACAAGCGTTTCCAAATGCCCGCAATAACATCTTCTGTTTCATTTCGCGGAGCAACAAAGTTTTCTGCCAATATAGTGAGGTCCGTATCAGGGAGCGATCGTTTATCAATTTTTCCACTCTTATTAACGGGTAGCTTATCCATAGGCACCCACAAAGAAGGGATCATAAATTCAGGTACCCTTTGTTTGATATAATTGATGAGTTTATCCTTATCGAACTCATTGGCAGGAACAACGTAACAGATCAATCTTTTGCTACCGTTGGGATCTTCCTTTGCAATAACCGCCACCTGGTGTACTTCATCACTTTGCTGTAAAACACTTTCAATTTCGCCCAGCTCAATCCTGAAACCCCTGATCTTTACCTGGTCATCTTTTCTGCCAAGAAAATCAATATTGCCATCGGGTAACCAGCGGGCAACGTCACCCGATTTGTACAATTTGGCATCTGCTTCTTTGCTGTAAGGATCGTGTATAAATTTTTCTTTATTAAGCAGTGGCTGGTGTATGTACCCGCTTTTTGAGGGCACACCACCAATGTATAAATCACCCGTAACACCCACAGGCACGGGCTGTAAATATTGATTTAAAATATAGAGTTGTGTGTTGTTAATAGGAATGCCTATCGGCGGAAGCAGGGGCAAGTTATCATAACTGTTCATGCGGTAACTGCTTACCACGTGGCCTTCGGTGGGGCCATATTGATTGGTTAGAACTGCTTTGCATTGGTTAAGAAAAGAGACAATCTCTGCCGTCATCTTTAACTGCTCACCGGCAACTATAAATTCTTTAAGGCCCTTTAGTTTATAGCCCTGGTTGCCCATGTGTTCAGCAAGTGTTTTAAGCACAACAACGGGGCAATAAAAATGCGTAATCTTAAAGGTTAATAAATCATGCACCAGCTCAGCAGGATCTTTACGTCTTTCTCCATCTATTAAAAACAACGTACCGCCGTAACCAAGCGTACCAAAAATTTCGAGGTAACTAACATCAAAATTTAAACTGGAAAATTGCAACAAATGCCTTTTGCCTTCACCAAATTGTTGCTGTTGCCAATGCAGCAGATTTACCAGCGCACCAACGGGCATAAAAGCACCTTTGGGCCGGCCGGTAGAACCAGAGGTATATAAAACATAACCTATGTTAGAAGGGTCATGCGTTTTTGCAGGATTGTAAACAGGTTGTCCATTATACACCTCATCTTCATCTAATAGTATAATGTCTGCCTCTGTTAGGCCTTCTAAAAGATGACTGCTTTTTTTACTGCTTAAAATAAACGGAGCATCAACTTCTGCAAGCATAAAACGAATGCGTTCCGCAGGATATTCAGGGTCTACCGGAACATAACCACCACCTGCTTTTAAGATAGCAAAAACAGCCACAACCATCGCAGTGCTTCTTTCAAGAAACACCGGCACCAGGCTGTTTGACTTTACGCCCCTGCTTTGTAAAAAATGGGCTAACTGGTTTGCCTTATCATTTAATTGTTGGTAAGTAAGATGCTCTTCATCAAAAATAACAGCCGATTCACCCGGTATTTTCAACACCTGCTCTTCAAAAAATTGCTCTATAGTTTTGTCTACCGGGTATGGCTGTTGCGTATCATTAAAAGCCAGTAATATGTGTTGCTCCTCGTTTGCCGTTAGCATTTGTAGCGCACCCACTTTTTTAGCAGGGTTCCGCAACACGTCCAGCAATAACTGCTCGTAATGCGCCATCATTCTTTTGATAGTTGACGGCAGAAAAAGGTCGGTTCTGTATTCTATGGCTACATGAAAATCATGCTTTGTTTCGGTAATATTAAAGGTGAGGTCGAACATGGCAGATGAATGTTCGATAGCCTCGAAGTCAGACTGAAGGCTGCCATTATTCTGTACGGGCACATCTCTCTCGCTGCGCAACAAAAACAATACCTGGAACAAAGGGCTACGGCTTAGATCACGTTTCTTCACCACGGTTTCAACCACCTTTTCAAAAGGCACATCCTGGTAATCGAAGGCTTCAATTACCATAGTGCGTACTTTACTTAGCAATTCATCAAACGATTCATCTGCCAATACTTCGGTACGCAGCGCAAGCGAGTTGATAAAAAATCCTATCAGATTTTCAAGGTCGGGTTGCTCACGATTTGCCACCGGCGTACCTATGCAAACATCATTTTGATTGCAATACTTATGCAGCAGCACATTAAATAACGTAAGCAAAGACATGAAGGCTGTGACTCCTTTAGCCTTATCAAAAGACTTTAACTCTGCCGATAATTGTTTAGGTAACATGTAGCGCTCTACACTTCCATTGGTACTTTGTACAACCGGCCGGGCAAAGTCGGTTGGTAATTGTAATGGCTCAACGCCATCCAATTTTACTTTCCAATATCCCAGTTTTGCTGCCAGTATTTCTTCAGTTAAATAAGTACGTTGCCATAAAGCATAATCAGCATACTGAATGGGCAGTACAGGCAGGTTTGCTGTAATGCCGGTATGGTATTGCTCATACAAAGCAGTTACCTCGTTTACCACTACTTGTATAGACCAACCATCACTTGCTATGTGGTGCATAACAATCAGCAACAAAAACTCCTGCTTGCTTAGCTCAATAATTTGAGCCCGTAACATGTCATCTTTTGAAAGATCAAAAGGAGTTGAAATGAATTGTGTGATGGCCAGTTGTATATCGTCAGATCCAGTTTGCTGTAATTGAATTACAGGCATAGAAAAGGCTACTGCTTCGTTCACCAACTGGTAAGGCTGGCCATCATTTTCTTTATAGGTCGTTCTTAGAACTTCGTGACGATGCACGATTGTTTCGAATGATTTGCGTAAAGCTTCTGCGTCAAAATTTCCCTTTATGCGCAGCACAGCAGGTATGTGATATTGTATGCTCCCCTCGAGGCGATCAATAAACCATAAACGCTCCTGGCTAAAAGACAGGGGTAATTGTATGGGTCTTTCATCAACCTTATAAATAAGCTGCGGCAATAAGCTTGCAGGTTTTATTAAACCAGCCAGCGCTGCAATGGTTGGTTGCAGAAAAAACTGCTTCAAAGTAACCTGCACATTTAGTTGTTTACGCATAGCAGATATAACCTGCATAGCCAGCAACGAGTGGCCCCCCAGTTGAAAGAAATTATCGTTAATACCTGCCTGGGGTATATGCAAAAAAGATTGCCATATTGCAGAAACGGCCTCTTCTGTGGCATTAGTGGGTGCTACAAATGTTGCCTGCGACACCTGCGCAAGATTGGCTTCAGGCAAAGCCTTCCGGTCTATTTTACCATTGGGTGTTAAGGGTATTTTATCCAGCAACATCCACACGGCTGGCACCATGTATTCGGGTAAAGTGGTACGAATGGCGGCTACAAGTTTTGCTTCTTCCAATCCGGTTGGCGAGGTTACATAACTTATCAGCCGCTTGTTACCAAATGCATCAGGACGGGCAACAACAACTGCTTGCTTTACCAGTCCGGTCAACATCAAAGCATTTTCTATTTCGCCCAATTCTATTCTAAATCCTCTAACCTTAACCTGGTTATCCATTCTGTCTACATATTCCAATTCGCCATTTTGTAACCAGCGCCCAACATCACCCGTTCTATAAATTTTTGAAGACTTAGCAGGTGCGAATTTGTTAGCTATAAATTTTTCGGCAGTTAAGTCGGGCAGGTTTAAATAGCCACGAGCCAGGCCCATACCACCAATACAAATTTCGCCGGGAACACCAACGGGAGCGAGATGCCCGCCATTGGCTACCACAAAAATTTGTGTATTAGCCACAGGTTTTCCTATGGTTACTTTTTTACCTGTTTCCAGTTTTTCAATTGCTGACCAAATGGTAGTCTCCGTAGGACCATAGACATTCCAAACCTCACCTAACCGGGTCAGTCTTTCCTTTAAATCCTCTCTTACAGCTTCTCCACCAATAAGCATTTTCAAATGCACAGGGTTTGCCCAATCGCAGGTTAACAAAAGGTGCCATGTAGAAGGTGTGGCCTGCATGTGTGTGGGCTGAAAAGTTGACAAACTCTCCTGCAGGAGATAACCATCTGCGGCTACATGCCGGGGAACAATGACCAGCTTTCCGCCGGTAATTAAGGGCATGAATAACTCCAGGTAACAAATATCAAAGCTGTAAGTAGTAACAGATAAAAAAGTTGAGCAGGGGGTAAAACCTACTTGCTTACCAACTGAAAGTATTAGGTTAATAACGCTCCTATGCTCTATCATTACACCTTTTGGCCTGCCCGTTGAACCGGAGGTATGAATGATGTAAGCGAGGTCATTTGGCTGCACTTTAATGGCCGGGTTAGTTGTGGGGAAGACTGCTATGGCTTCCTTATCCATATCAAGATTTAGAAGTTGCGCAGCACCGCCGAAGGGTAACTTTTCAAGGCTTTGATTGCTGGTGATGATGAGTGTTGCAGCCGCATCCTTCACCATAAACTCAATCCTGTCTGCAGGAAACTCAGGATCTACCGGAACAAAGCAGGCACCTGCTTTTAATATACCCAGTAACCCAACCAGCATATCAATACCTCTCTCAATACAAATGGGCACAATAGCTCCGGTAGTAATTCCTTTTGCCAATAAGTAGTGTGCCAGTTGATTGGCCCTGGCGTTAAGTTCGCCGTAGGCAATTTTACTGTTCTCAAAAAGACAGGCCATTGCATCCGGTGTTGCAGTAGCCTGTGCCTCGATCAAACCAGTTATGGTCTGAAGGGCTGACAGCTCTTCGTCTGTATTATTAAAATCAATAACCAGTTGTTGTTGTTCTTCTTCCGTTACAAATTGCAAAGCACTTATAGGCAAAGCAGGGTTTGCAATAGCCTGTTGTAAGAGTAAAATATAATGATTGCCGAGGCGTTCAATAGTTGTTTCATTAAACAGGCTGGTAAAATATTCTATGGTTAAAGCCAGGCCGCTTGCAGTTTCGCGGACTACAACATTTAGCTCGTAGGTAGATGTTGTGGCGGGTAATGCCAGCCTTGTTATAGTTGCATTTTGTAAACCCTCAGCTGGCAGGGTTGGCACATTTAAAATACCAAACATCACCTGGAAAATGGGGCTGCGGCTGAGGTCCCTGTTCTTTGCTACACGGTCAACTATTTTTTCGAACGGCACCTCCTGGTGCTGGTATGCTTCGGTAGTTGTTTGGCTTACCTCTTTTAAAACATCCATGAATGATGTCTGTGATTCGATAGAAGTGCGCAGGGCTAATGTATTGGCAAAAAAACCTACGAGGTGTTCTATCTCCTCGTGTTGCCTGCCGGCGATGGGAGTGCCCACACAAATGTCTGCCTGGTTGGTATAACGATGCAACAGGATTTTAAAAACAGAGAGCAGCGTAACAAACAGGGTGGTGTTGTTGGCCTGGCTAAACTGCTGCGCTGCTTTTGAAAGGTCAGCATTTACAGTAAAAGTTTTTGATGCACCCGCATTGTTTTGAATGGCAGGCCGTTGAAAATCCGTAAGCAATTGCAGCGGTTCTACCCCACCTAATTTGTTAGCCCAGTAACTGAGTTTTTTATCGAGTACAGCACCCTGTAAATAATTGCGTTGCCAGATAGCGTAATCTGCAAATTGTAATGAGCGTGTTTGAGCTGCATGCTTTGTACCGGAGCGTTCATTATTGTATGCTACTGCAACATCCTGCATAATAATAGGCAGCGACCAACCATCAGCGGCTATGTGATGCACTACAACTACCAGCAGGAATTCCTTATTTGCCAAAGCTACCAGGTGGGCCCGTAGCATGTAATCTTTAAAAAGATCAAAGGGCCGGCTTACCAATTGCCGGGTATGAGCTATAATTTCTTCTTCAGTATGCCAGTTGCTTCCATCTCCAATATTTAGCTGCCAACCTGTTTCATCTTTTACAACCTGCATATAGTTTTCAGTGGATTGACCGACATGGCTGCGCAAAACTTCGTGATGCATCAAAACCTGCCTGAATGCCTCTTGCAAAGCCTCTTCATTTATAGCACCGGTTATTTTAAAAACAGCGTTTAAATGGTATTGTCCCGAGCCCTCCAGTTGGTGAATGAAGAGTACTCTTTCCTGGCTAAATGAGAGTGGAATGAAAGGAAGTGTTGAACGATCTACCGGAAGTATAGAAGGGACATTTACATCAACCTTTTGTGCCTGAAGCTGATCGTTGCTTAAAAAATTGATGATGGCTTGTTTGTTGGCTTTTAACTCCTGCATCAGGGTAGCATCCACAGTATGACCTTTGGCAAACTGTAACTGCAGCTCACCATTATGTAAAGCAACCCTGACACCACTTTTACCAGCCTGTTGTAGCAAGCCAATTACTTTATTTAACATCGATCATCATAAATTAATAACCTCGAGCCCTGCAGATAATTCGGGTTCCATATTACTTATTTGCCAGTCTATGTAATTACCCAATTCTGCAATGGTAGAAAGTTGAAATAATATTGGAATTGATACCGCCAGCGAAAAGTTTTTCTTTATAGCTGCCACCATTTTTATAATCATAAGGGAGTGACCGCCCAGTTCAAAAAAGTTATCCTCAATACCCACCCTTTCTGTCCTTAGCAAATCCTGCCAAATAATAGCCAGTACCTCTTCTGTTTTGGTAACCGGTGCTATATATTTTTTTGCAAGGTCTATGGCCAGAGCTTCTTCCACCAACGTTTTACGATCGGTTTTGCCGCTGGGTGTTTGTGGCAATTGTGGCAGGCTAATCCATACAGCGGGTATCATGTACCTCGGTAACTTACCTGCTAAATATTGCAGCACACCAGGTTTAGAAAAATTTTCAGCAACCACATAAGCTGCCAGGTATAATTTACCTATGGGATCTTTCTTTGCAACAACAGCAACCTGGTTTACCAGCCCGCTTTGTAACAGCACAAATTCAACTTCGCCAGGCTCTACCCTGTTACCATTAATTTTTACCTGGTCGTCCACCCTGCCTGCATACTCTATTGTACCATCTGCCAGCCACCTGCCCACATCGCCAGATTCAAATATTTTATTTTGTTCCAGCTTGCTATAAGTATCGGGTACAAAGCGTTCCCTTGTTTGTTTGTCGTTATTAAAGTAACCGTCAGACACCTGTACGCCACCAATACAAATTTGCCCGTAACAACCCTGCGGCAACAGGTTATCATCTTTATCGGTTACGTAAATTTTACAGTTGGATAGTGGCTTACCAATAGGCACATTGCTGCTATGATTAATAACTGCTGCGCCTGTAATTGCGGAGTCGCTTGTATCGTACCAGGTAACATCCGCTGTTACTTCGCTGGAGCCATAAATATTGAGCAACCTGTAAGTATTAACCTGAAAGACCTGGTAAAAATTGGTTACTGTTTCGCGGCTTAATGCTTCACCGCTGCTTGTCCAGAGTGTGCAGTATGGTAAAGCAACCGGCTCCCTTTTTTGCTTTTCCAGAATTGCATCCAGCAAAGAAGGTACGAGTACCCAGCGGGTTACTTTATCCTGGTTTAACTTATCGAATAACTGGTCAAGATCCAGCAACTCATCTTTGGTATACACTATCAATGTTGCGCCAAAAACAAGCGGGGCAAACAACTCGCAAATATGGTCAACAAAACCAATGGACGTTTTTGCTGCTATTCGTTCATCTGCTTTAAAAGGCAATACTTCGTTATTCCACCAGAGGCGGTTTAAAATATTTGCATTGCTGAGTTTTACACCTTTTGGCTTGCCGGAAGAGCCTGAAGTATATACGAGGCAAAACACATCTGCAACTTCAATAGAAACGCCGGGATTTTCTGCGCCGGTTACTACTGAAGTTATAAATGGAACTGCTATGATTTCAGCTTCAACTTTTGTTGCAATTGAAGCCGACAGCATTTGACTGGTGACTAAATATTTTGCCTGTATGTCTTCTAAAATATATTGTATTCTTTCTTCGGGGTATTCAGGATCGAGGGGTACATAGACGGCTCCCGTTTTAATAATTGCCAATAAAGCAATCACCATTTCTACTCCACGCTCAATGTATAGTGGCACAATGGTGCCAGAAGTTATACCCTGCTTATGTAAGGTTTGAGCAAAGGCATTTGCACGGTTATTAATCTCTTCAAAACTATACTCAGCCTTGTTAAATATTACGGCTGTTGCGGTAGGTATCGCTTTAGCCTGCTCTTCAAACAATGCTATAATGGTTTTACCTGCGGGATAAGAAACATCGGTTGCATTGAACTGCTGCAGCAACAACTTTTCATCTGTAGCATCCAGCATTTGGAGGCTGGCAATACTGTCGTTTGGTGCTGCTGCTATTTGTATTAAAAGGTTGCTATAGTGTCTTACAAACTGTTCAATAAAAGCATTGTCAAAAACATCTGCGTTGTACTCTATCGAGCCGGCAATTTCTTCTGCAGTTTCGGTCAACGACATAGAGAGGTCGAACTTAGCCGTGTTAGTCTCAATGGTTAATGGAGTTAGCTCTACATCACCCAGGCTCAGGTGCTGTATCTCCGGTGCATTGTGCAGGGTAAACAGTGCCTGGAAAATGGGTGTCACCTGCTGATCTCTTGTCTTAACAACGGCTTCAACCACTTTTTCAAAAGGTACTTCCTGGTGCTCGTACGCCTCTAACAAAACCGTGCGGACGTGTTGTAAATACTGGCTAAATGTCTGGTGCGATTTCAATGATGTACGCAGTGCCAGTGTATTTAAAAAGAAACCTATCAGTTGCTCTAACTCCTGCTGTTGCCTGCCCAGAAAAGGTGTGCCCACGCACAAATCGTTTTGCCCGGTATACTTATACAGCGCAATTTTAAATGCCGCAATCAGCGTCATAAATAAACTGCTGCCTTCGCTTTTAGCCAGCTTATTTAAAGAAGCGGCCAGTTGTGTATCAATAGTAAAATGCACTACCCCACCGGTAATAGTTTGCCGGGCTGTACGTGGTTTGCTTGCCGGAAAATGCAAGGGTTCAATCCCATCAAGTTTCTGTTTCCAATATGCCAGTTTAGTATGAAGTACTTTGCTAACGTGGTCATTTTGTAACCATAGGCTGTAATCACCATACTGAATGCTTAAAGGTTGTAATGCAGGGGTTTTACCCTCGTTGATCGCATTGTATATCGTCTCAACCTCTTTTACTAAAATAGACCTTGACCAGCCATCTGAAACAATATGGTGTAGCGTTAAAATAAGCACATACTCTTTATCGTTCAACTCAATTAATTCGGCACGCAGCATGTCATCGGCAGACAGGTCGAATGGCTTTGCAATGGCTGCTGCAATATGTTTTTGTAAAGCAATTGTATCTGTAGAAAAAAGGCTGTTTACTATGGTTTTTAATTGCCATCCATCCGCATCTTTTATCTTTTGTAATACCTGTCCATCCTGCTGTACAAAAACGGTTCTTAATATTTCGTGGCGGTTAACCACCATCTGCAATGCTTTTTCAAGTGCAGCTTTATTAAGGTTGCCTTTAAGTTGCAACACAGCGGGCACATGGTATTGCAGGCTACCTTCCAGGCTATCGATAAACCACAGGCGCTCCTGGCTATACGATGCCGGGATTAATGCGGGTTTTTGGGAGAAAGCTACAATGGCAGGCAATACAGCGAGTGACGATTCAACTTCAATTTGCTTTGACAATGAAGCAACGGTTGGAAAGTCGAATACATGGCTGATTGGAATTTCAATTTGAAAGGCTTTTCTGATGGCTGATATAAGACGCACTGCTAATAGTGAATGACCACCGAACGCAAAAAAATCATCGTGCACGCCAATGGCTTCTTCCTCCAATATTTCGCACCAGATAGCAGCCATTTTTTGCTCGGCTTCTGTTTCGGGTGCCACAAAACCCACCGTAGCATTTTGCTGCATGTCAGGATCGGGCAATGCCTTCTTATCAATTTTTCCATTGATCATTAAAGGCATCTCATCCAGCAAAACAAAAGCAGATGGCACCATATAATCCGGCAGGGCTTCCTGCAGGTATTGGTCTACTTCAGTTGTAGTAATGTTTTTACTTGCGGTAACATAAGCCACCAGTTTTTTTACACCGCCTTTGTCCTCTTTTGCTGTAACCGCACATAAAGCAACCCCGGGGCACTGGCGTAAAATGTTTTCTACCTCCCCAAGTTCAACCCTGTAACCTCTTATCTTAACCTGGTCATCAACCCTGCCTATAAACTCTATTGCACCGCCGTGCAATGATTTTACAAGGTCACCTGTTGCATACATTCTTACCTGTGTATCAGCTACCGGGTAGTTGATAAATTTCTGGTTAGTCAGCTCTTCATTATTTAAATAACCTCTTGCCAAACCTGCACCGGCAATAAATAACTGGCCAGGTATGCCTGCTGGGCAAAGCTGCATGTCTCCACTTAAAATAATTACGCCTGTTTGCGAAAAGGGTTTACCTAAAGGGATGGTTTGACCATAGGTACTTTTTGCATCTACTACATGTAACAACTTGCCAATGGTTGTTTCTGTTGGTCCGTAGTGGTTGACAATGGTGCAGGAGGGACGTGCCTCAAATATTCTCTCCACCAGTTGCGCAGGTAAAGCTTCACCCCCAAAAATTAAAAACTTGTTTGGCAATAAAAGCGTTTCACTGCACAGGGCCTTATAATGAGAAGGAACAATTTTTAAAGTATCAATTGCATTGTTGGTAAAGTAATGCGACAGGTAATTGCTACTGGTAACGTTATACTTTGAGATTACATGCAGTGCACCGCCAAGCAAGAGCGCACTAAAAATTACCGTATTCCCAAGGTCTGTTGCAAAGGAAGAAACAAGCGCATACGATGCTGATTTGCTAATGCCTATTGTTTGCTCAAGCCCGGTAACGTAGTCAACGAGGTTGCCATGTTCTACCATAACTCCCTTAGGCTTACCTGTTGATCCAGAGGTATAAATTACATACGCGAGGTCTGCTGCTGTTGCCCTCTCTTCAAGATTGGCAATGGGTTGAAACTGCAGTATTTCATCATCCACTTCTACCACTTCTGTTTCGGTGATAGCTGCAAGGTTTGGGCTATCCTTACTTACAGAAACTATTAGTGGAGCATTTAAATCTTCTAACAAAAATTGCAACCTGCTTTCAGGCATATCCACCTCAATAGGCACATAGGCATGTCCGGCTTTTAAAATACCAAGCAGGGCAATTACCATGTTTTCGTTCCTGTTTATAAAAACAGGTATAGGTATGTTTTGTTTTTTTATTTTAGAGCGAAGTAAACGGGCAAGCCTGTTGGCAGCGGTATTTAATTCGTAAAAAGTAAGCGAAGTATTTTCGAAGACAAGTGCTGTGGCGTCAGGAGTTTTTAATACCTGCTCCTCAAACAAATCGACTACACTTTTATGGGATACAAGAGGCCTGGCAGATGCAAGTAATGGCTGCAGCATACCCTGTTCCGCAGCTTCGTTTACCAGTTTTAGCTTACCTACTTTTTCGTTGGGGTTTTGTACAACAGATTTTAATAAACCAACAAAATGGGAGAGCATCCCTTCCATTGTTTCTTTCTTAAATAACTCCCTGTTGTACTCTGCCTGTATAAATAACCGGCCGTTGCTTTCAGAGATAAAAAAGGTAAAATCAAATTTTGAAACGGGTACCGCATTTTCAACTTCGGATATAACAAGATCGCCTGCAACTATACCGGCAGCTTTGGGTGTATTATTAAACACCAGCATTACCTGGAACACAGGTGAGCGTGATGGGTCTCTTTCGTTCAATACAGCTTCCACTACTTTTTCAAATGGAACATCACTATGCTGGTAGGCCTCCAGGTTTGTTTGCTTTACCTGCTGTAGCAATTCCATAAAAGACTCCGAGCCATCTACCTGGCTGCGGAAGGTAAGGGTGTTTACAAAAAACCCAACAAGCCCTTTAATTTCTTCCTGGCTGCGGTTGGCAAGCGAGGCTCCAACGGCAATGTCGTTTTGATTGGTATAGCGATATAGCAACACCTTGTAAACAGCCATCAGCAATATGTACAATGTGCAGCCCTGCTGGCTGGCGAGTTTATGTAATTGCTGCGTTACATCAGCCTCCAGTTTTGCATGTACCGAAGCCCCCAGTGTGCCTCTTATAGCGGGGCGGGGAAAGTCTGTGGGCAATTGTAATGCCTGTACATTTCTCAGCTTATGCTTCCAGTAATCGAGTTTATTATCTAATACTTCTTTACTTAAATAGCTGCGTTCCCAAATAGCAAAGTCTGAAAATTGCAAAGGCAAAGGTGGCAGCGAAAGAGCATTTTGCTGATCGAATGACTGGTACAGAAAGGTTACCTCCTGCACGATTATTGGCAGCGACCATGCATCTGAAGCGATGTGATGCATCGTGATCATTAACTGGTGCTCCTCTTCACTTAACTTAAAAAGTATTGCCCTAAACATGTAGTCTTTGGCAAGATCAAAAGAGGTGTTGTCGCTCTCGGCTACCAGTTTATCTACCTCCTGCGATGGATTAGTGTTCGCGGAAACATCCATCACATCTAATTGCCAGCCCAACGCAGGTATCACATGCTGGTAGGGCTTGCCATTATTTTCAAGTAAGATGGTACGCAATACTTCATGCCTTTCCACCACAGTTTTTAAAGCGTAAGAAAGTGCTTCAATATGCAATTGGCCCTTTAATAACAAGCGACTGGTCAGGTGGTATTGCCTGCTACCTTCCAACTGGTGTACAAACCACAGACGTTCCTGGCTGTATGACAAAGGCGTGTCAGTGGACTGGTTGGCATCCGCCTTTTTTATTCGTTTTTGATCTTTGTCAGCAGCAGTAAGGTTGTTACGCAAAACCTCTATTATTGATTGCTTATGCTCCCTGATCTCCTGGATTAAACTTTTGCTCAGCGATTTTTCTTTGGGTAAACGAATACTTAAATCCTCACCCTTCAGCGAAATTTCGGCACCCTCTTTGCCTGCCGCATATAATATGTCAATTGCCTTCTTCAAAATCGTAATAGTTTTTTCATAAAATGCGCCTGATCCAAACAGGTAAATATAATATGCTCCCGATAGATATGTATTTAATAAAGTGGCTTTTAACTAATGCCTTGAATAGCACAATTATATAACCATCTCATCGTACTCATCATTTACATTGTTTGACATTCCCGCAGTTTTAACCTCTAAGAATTTTGCCAATTCGGCTATGGTACTAAATTCAAAAACTTCTTTCACCGCCAGGTCAATACCCAACCTGCTTTGAATGTTTGCTATAAGGCGCAATGCAAGCAGTGAATGACCTCCCAGTTCAAAAAAGTTATCGTGCACACCAATTTTTGAAACGCCTAATAACTCCTTCCACATTTCTGTTAATAACACTTCCATATCCGTTACGGCAACTACAAAAGTAACTGACGATAATTCTTCTACATCAACAGCAGGTAAAGCAGCTTTATCTATTTTACCATTTACTGTTAATGGTACCTGTTTTAATGTTACCCAATGTGAGGGCACCATGTATTCAGGCAACCTGATTAGAAGGAAGGCCTTGAGTTCCATTGGACTAAAATCAATTTCCGGTACCACATAGCCTATTAAACGTTTTTCTACAGTTGAATATTCTTTTAGTACAATAATTGCCTGCTTTACCATTTTTGATTGCAAAATCTCATGTTCAATTTCGCCAAGTTCAATCCGGAAACCTCTAAGTTTAACCTGGTCATCTATCCGGCCCAAAAATTCAACTTTACCATCACTCGTCCATCGGCCCAGGTCGCCGGTTTTGTATAACAAAGAGGTTGCGTCATCGCTGTATTTGTTGCTGATGAATTTTTGCCCGGTTAATGTTGCATTGTTAAGATACCCACGAGCTATCTGAACCCCGGCAAGGCACATTTGGCCCGGCACGCCAACGGGCACAAGACCGCCGCTTTCATCTAAAATATAAAGCGACGCGTTGGTTACCGGCGACCCAATGCACGGACTTTTGTTACTGTCTGATGAATGCAGATGGTACGTTGTAGCAACAATGGTGAATTCGGTTGGTCCGTAAACATTTTCTACAACGTAGCCAATGCTGTTAAGATCCATGGCAGCCAATTTATCTCCCCCTGCGACCAAATATTTTAAATCGCACTTAACCCCCCTGGACAACTGCACTAACATTGGAACTAAAGCCGTAGGCAAATAACTCTGTTGGATCTTATGATCCACTATATAAGATAATATTTGGGCCGGTAAAATAGCGGTCTCCCCGGTAATAATGTGAAGCGTGCCACCAGCCGCCAGTGGTGGAAATATTTCCCAGGCAAAAGCATCAAATCCTACACCCGCCAAAGTGGTACAAATACTTTCGCCGGTAATACCATAATCCTTATTGTGCCAGTAAATTAAATTAGACAATGATCTATGCTCAATCATTACCCCTTTGGGCTTACCCGTGGACCCTGACGTATAAATAACATAGGCCAGATTTTTTGAACTGGAAAGAGAAATGTTTTCAAGAGCTGCATTGTTCGTCAGATGACTTTCATCTAATAAGAAAACTTCGCAGGTATCAATTAACGATAAACTGCTTTGGCTTGGTTGGTTGGTTATTACCATCCATGCCCCGGCATCGGCTATCATGTACCTGATCCGTTCCATGGGATAAGAAGGGTCGATGGGTATATAAGCTGCCCCGGTTTTAAGTATTCCGAGAATAGCAACGATCAAATCGGTGCTTCGGTACATACAGATAGGTATCAACGTTTCACTGGTTACACCCCGGCTTAACAGGTAACTTGCCAACCGGTTAGCATGATCGTTTAACTCACCGTATGTGAGGCTTTTTCCGTTTTCAACTAATGCCACCCTGTTCAAGCCTTTGCTTAGTTGCCGTTCAAATAAGTTTACAAATGTTTCCTCATTTGCAAACACTTCTTTGTTGTCATTAAAGTGGTACAACAACTGATGATTTTCGCTTTGAGACAAGATGGGCAAATCAATAATTGCCTGCTGCGGATGCTTAACAATTGAGCTTAATAACTGAAGGTAATGAGTGACCATTCTATCAATACGATCAGCGTTGTAAAGCTCAGTATTGTATTCAAATGACGCTTCCAGTTCGCCGTTCAATTCGGTCAGGATTAAGGTAAGTTCGAATTTTGCAGAAGGCAGGTAAATCTTTTCAGGAGTAAGCTCAAGTCCGGCAAGCTCCAGATTTTGGGTGTCGCTTTTATTTTGATAGGCAAACATGACCTGGAAAATTGGGCTCCTGCTCATGTCTCTTTCTGCTACTACCTCCTCCACAATTCTTTCAAACGGCACATCCTGGTTTTCAAAAGCTTCCAGCGTTGTA
>JBBQVY010000080.1:0-19389 GCA_038211085.1 Chitinophagales bacterium
TTGTAAATATTTACGTTGGTTGTAAAATCCCACCACTTTGTGGGGTATAATTGGGCGGTTAATTCAGACCCGTACGATTGGCTTATACTGGCATTAATATATGTGTTGATGATGGCTTCAGTACCTGTAAATGGATTGATCTCTTTATCCAAAAAGCGGGTAATAAGATCAGTGGTCTTTTTGTAGTACAGCGAAGCAAGGAAGCTGTTGTTTCTTGCAAACGTTTTGGAATACGCCATCTCCAGCGAGTTGGTAAATTCCGGAACAAGGCCCGGGTTACCCTTGGTAATGTTAAGCTGATCGGTAAAGTCAACAAATGGTATCAACTGAAAGAAGTTGGGACGGTTGATCCGGCGGGTATAACTCAATTGCACCTCTTGTTTGTTAGCCAGCTTCTGACTTAAAAATATTGAAGGAAACAAACTTACCGGGTAGCTGTTGCTAAACTTATCGCTCGATTTTGTAAGCTCACCTGTGTAGTTTGAACTTTCAGCTCTCAACCCAAGTTTGTATCCAAAATTACCCAGGCTTTGTGTAAGACTTGCATAAGCAGCATAAACATTGTCGGTGCTTTTATAATTGCTGGTAACTGCCGGAATTACAACATACTGATTGGTGGCAGGGTCAAATACAAAGTTATCATTGTTATTTGTGCGGCTTCTTATAGCTGCCCTTACACCGGTTTCTAATTTAATGGTTGAAGAAAGCGGGTTAACAAAATCAGTCTGTAGTACAATGTTGTAATCGTTACCAATGCCCATTATTTTTTGCATTTGTGTACCCTTAACCAGTGTGCCTTCAGCATCAACATACTGGTTGGTTGTGTACAAAAAGTTGTTCTCATTTTTGCCACCAAAATAACTAACATCTGCTGTTAATTCCTTTCCTTCTTTAGGAAAAATATATTTTAATCCGCCCGATAAGCCCTGCCCGTTAAACTGGCGGTTACCTGTTGAAAAGGGGTTGCTGAAACTTTTTATTGTTGAAGCACTATACATGCTGTGGGTTGTGATATTTATATTCTCGTAAGGATTAAATTCTCCATGCACTTTAAAACCCGCAAACGATAATGTTGTACGATTGCTGATAAAATAATCAAGACCGGCACTTCCAAAAACAAAGGCTCCTTTGGTTTTGTTATAATTGGTTTGATTGATGAATGTTTGTGGAGCATCAACAAAATTTAAACGGTCGGTATTGCCCAGGGTTACTCCCTTCATTTGGTTAACGTTTACGTTTGCAAAGAAGTTAATCTTACCCTGGCGCACATTAAAGTCTGCACCCCCGTTTATAGCACCTCTTTTATCAATACCAGTACGCAGGTTACCGTTATAGCCGGTTTTTTTGTTCTTTTTAAGTACAATGTTTAATATGCCTGCTCCGCCACCGGATGCATCATATTTGGCTGATGGATTGGTAATCACTTCTACACTTTCAATGGCGTCAGCAGGTATTTGCTCAAGGGTTAAAGTTGTTGGCCTGCCATCCACAAATATTTGCGGCGAGCTGTTACGTAACGACACATTGCCATCAATATCAACATTAATGCTGGGCACATTTTTCATAACGTCCAGGGCGGTACCACCGGCGCTAACCAGGTTTTTATCTACATTAAAAACTTTCTTATCAATATCCATGAGCATTCCTTTTGTAGCTGTAACTGTAACGGTTTGGAGGGTTACAATTTCAGAAGCAAGATTTAAGCTGCCGAGGTCTTTTTTCGAATGAAGGCATACCCATTGAGCCTGCACTGGCAGAAGGTCCGGCCGTGGTACCGGATGGCTTTCCCCCTGCTGGCATAAACGATATGGTTTGAGTGGCAGGCTTATAACCGGTTGCTGAAATCTTAAAAACCAATGCACCCATCACCGGCAATTCTTCAATTGAAAAATCACCATTGCCCTGGGTTGAAGTTCCTTTCAATAAAACTTCTTTTACTTTTTTAGTAGATGGATCTGTGGTGCTTCGTAAAATTAAAACTGAAGCATCGCTGATTGACTTGCCTGCGCTGTCTACCAATTTGCCAAATACATGGCCTATGTTTGGTATGGCCTGCCCGGCTTTTGCCCCGGCGGGTGCACCTGCAGGCGCCTGCGCAAACAGGATACAATTTGATGTGAGAAATGCGGCAATTAAAAGGAGCCTTTTCATAAAAATTAATTGAGATGTTTATTGTTAACCGGTATATATTCCTGGTAACACAACAAATGTATTATGCACTTTTCCGCCGTTTTTTTAATTGAGATGAAAACAAAAAATGTAACGACGAAAGGGGAGAGGGGGTCATTGGTCAGTAGTCATTGGTCATATGGTCAATAGGTTATTGCGAAGTAAAAAGTAAATAGGCAAAGGCGAAAGTAAAATGCAAAACGCTTATGAGGCTGTATTTTCTACGTTCCTGCATTTTCGTTTTTAGACAGTTTCTAAGTTTGTAGAAAAAAGTTATTTATCAACCATTCTTCTACTGCCCCGGAGGGGTTACAGGTTGGTAGAATTGAATGTTGATAATGTCTTAAGCGTGCCGTAGGTACGCCACAAATGTTCCGTAACTACGGAGGGGGTTTTTACACATGTAATTAATGCTACCAACCTGTAACTTCTGCTAAATTTAAAACCTTAAGTAAACAACATTAAGTTGTGCGTGGTGTATGGAGACACAAGGATGAAGCTTGAAAAAACCGTAGCTGTCATCCAAACAAATCATTTTTTAGGCAGTAACTAAAGCATAAAGCAAATCATATAAAACAAAAAAGCCGGGGCAAAAGCCCCGGCCTGTTCCTTAACTATAATCTGTATCAACTAAAAACGCTCTTAGATTAAGCTTTGTTCAGCTCAACATTTACAATCAGTTCAACTTCTTTACCTACTACCAATCCACCTGCTTCTGTAACCTTGTCCCATTTAAGGTTGTAATCAAAACGGTTGATGGATGTCCTGGCTTTAAAACCGCTTTTTGTTTTTCCGCCGTTAGTTATAATTCCACCATAAGTAGTTTCGAACACAACTGGTTTGGTTATATCGCGTATGGTAAGGTTACCCGCAAGTTTATATTTGTTACCACCCACTGAAGTAAACGAGGTACTTTCAAATTTGATGGCAGGAAATTTTTCTGCGTTAAAAAAGTCATCGCTCTTTAGGTGTTTGTCACGATTTTCGTTATCGGTATTAACGGAGGCAATATCCACACTAAAGTTGATTTTAGCATCAGAATAATCGGCTTTTGTATGTTCCATACCGCCATCAAAAACTTTAAAGCTGCCGTCAACATCAGACACTACCATGTGCGTTACGGTAAACTTTACATTGCTGTGCGACTTATCTACTACCCACTTTGAAGGAGCATCTGCAAACACTTCAAATTTTTCGTCTCCGGCAACGGCAGACACTTTTGTGGGTTTAAAAGCAAAGGCAGAAGCAGCAACTGCACCAACAACCAGTGAACTAATTAAAATGCGTTTCATGAAAATTGATTTAAGGTTTTTAAATTTCACCAAATATATTCGTGGGTATGTGAACGAAAATGCAAAAACACATCAAGCGGCAAAATGTTGCGACGAAACCCGTTAATCGGACAGCTTACCCAATAATGCCACCACTGCATCTTTATAATTTTCGCCAATGGGCAGTTCCATAGCACCAATAAAAACACTGTTTTTACGAACAGCAGTTATAGAGTTTTTTGAAACGATGTAAGATTTTTGAATACGCAGAAATTTGCTATGTGGCAACAGGTCTTCAAAACTCTTCATGCTGATGCGGGCAACCAGCGGGTTGGCCGTGCTTTTAAGGTGAATTTTCAGGTAATCTTTAAAACCTTCTACCCACATAATATCGGCATGATTAACCTTTACATGGCTATAGTCTACATTAATAAAAAAATAACCCGGGTCTTCGGCCACCGATGCACCAACCTTGTTTTTAAGTTGGTGCAGATCCCTTGCTTTATTGCAGGCTTGTATAAAACGGTCAAGCGCTACCGGCTTCACCAGGTAATCCACCACATTTAAATTATAGCCTTCCAATGCATATTTTTCGTAGGCAGTAACCAGGATAAACATGGGTTTGTTGGGCAGGCTGTTTATTAGCTGCAACCCTGTAAGACCAGGCATTTGAATGTCAGGAAACACAAGGTCCACCGGTTGCTCCTGTATCAATTGTAAAGCCTCCAGTGGGTTGTCGGTTTTTGCTACCAGGTTCAAAAAAGAAACTTTAGAAATATTATCTTCCAGTAGTTCAAGGGCCAGTTCTTCATCGTCTATAGCAATACAGTTTAGCATTAGTGAAGTTTTAATTGAAGGTCCACAGTATGCCTATTGTTCTCATCTGTAATAATCAAACGGTGCATTTTATCGTACAGCAAATTGAGTCTGCGTTTTACATTTTGCAAACCAATTCCAGAGGTCTTGTCTTTTATTTCTTCAATATTTTTAGTGTATGCATTGCTTACTCTAAAATGCAGCAGGTTATCTTTTGCCGTAAGCTTAATATTGATCTCTCCATTGTTATAGGCGGCGGTACCATGTTTAAATGCATTTTCTACAAAAGGAATAAGCAGCATGGGTTCTACCAAATAACTGCCATTTACATCCTGCAGGCAGGCCTCCACTTTTATTTTGTTTCCAAAACGCTGAATCTGCAAATCGATGTAGCTTTTCAGGTACTCCACTTCTTTGTCAAGCAAAACCTTTTCCTCGTCGGTTTCGTACAACATATACCGCAACAACGATGAAAGCTTAATGAGAGAAGGCTCCAGTAAATCTGACTTTTTACGGGCAAGCGCCACCATATTATTAAGAACGTTAAACATAAAGTGCGGACTTACCTGCGAACGTAAAAAGGCCAGCTCGGTTTTTAGGTTCAAGGTTTCTTTTTCTTTGGAAAGCCTGTCGGCCGATACCTTATTCCTGAACATGGTCCATGCCGTACTACAGGCTAAAAAAAACAGGCAGGGAAAAATATAGAAAAACACAAAGCCATTAAATCTAAACTGCCGCTCAGGCATGAAAGCAACAAAGGTGGACCAGTTAATTAAAAACAACAACCCAAAAACCGGTAACAGGTATAAAATGTACTTTTTATATTTTTCGGTTAATATAAACCTGGGGATCAGTACCTAAGCATTCAGGTAAAACAATGCTATCCATGTGGCACAATTAAACAAAAATTGGTAAAGGTACCCTGATGATTCAGGCGGCCCGGGATGGTTTTCTCTGGAAGGACGTAATAATGAAGGCAATGAAAAAATTACTGTCCAGAATACAAGGTGCAGGGCAATGGTTACCCACTTTTTTGAGGTCCAGTTAAAATACATTATAGCAAATTAATCTTTGATTTTGATTTGAGAAGAAGGATACATCTATGTTGCGACCAAACAGGATTTCTTATCGACAAGATGGATTTTCCCGGCTAATGATGAGGATTCCAAATTGTCGCTTTTTTGATAACGGGCATTAGTTCCTTTATCCGGCCCCGGTTGTGTCATATTTATTCCGGTTTATCGGAACACCCTTGTACTGTATCTTTTCGTAGCGGCTTATCCTGTACTATTCTCCATTTTATATCATATAAATACTGCGATAATCTTAATTGCAACCAGCCAGGGGTATTAATATAAAGGCCTGGGATTTTAGTTACATTTGGCACTCAAAAAAATAAGATAATGGCAACTACAAAAATTACGGTTAACAATAATGGCTCATTAAAAGTTGAAGGCGATTTTGAAATAGTAGACAGGGAAGGGAACGCATACGGTTTACAAGGAAGGGAAATAGTTTCGATATGCCGCTGTGGTTTAAGCAAGAACAAACCTTTTTGCGATGGATCGCATAAGGGGCATTTTGAGCATGATGCAGTAGCGTTTGATTTGCCACCGAAGAAGGTGTTGTAAAATGAATGACTTCATAAACTATTTTGTCGTTAAGCCAGGCTGCCACATGAATGAATTGAATTGAACGCTTTGCAGATGGCCGGGGGATAGTTGAAGTGTATACGAAAAACAAAAGCATGAAATGAAGAGGGAATTAATTTCTGAACTCCTTATTAAATTTGAAAGTGCCTGTTATGAAATCAAGGGCATTGAATGCTGGAGTGCAAGAGAATTACAAGATATTTTAGGTTATAGTAAGTGGGACAATTTTTTAAAAGTTATTAAAAAAGCAATAACTGCCTGTAGCAATGCTGGCGGTAATGTAACCGATCATTTTGCCGAAGTCGGGAAAATGATCGACTTGGGAAAAGGAGCTCAAAGAGAATTAACTGATTTTGCCCTCACTCGTTATGCCTGTTATCTGGTGGCTCAAAATGGAGATGCCTCCAAAATTGAAAGAGCATTTGCACAAACTTATTTTGCTGTGCAAACCAGGAAGCAGGAAATAATTGAACAACGATTGTTGGATGTAGCAAGGGTTGCTGCCAGGGAGAAACTTTCTAAATCAGAAAAAAAACTGTCTGGCATAATTTACGACAGGGGTGTAGATGATAAAAGTTTTGCCTTGATAAGAAGCAAAGGTGACCAGGCACTGTTTGGGGGATTTTCTACCAATGACATGAAAAGAAAATTGAGTATTCCGGACAATCGGCCACTTGCTGATTTTCTGCCCACCCTTACAATTAAGGCAAAAGATTTTGCTACAGAACTAACAAGTCATAATGTATAAGAAAAGGACC
Source organism: Chitinophagales bacterium (assembly GCA_038211085.1). Taxonomy (GTDB): domain Bacteria; phylum Bacteroidota; class Bacteroidia; order Chitinophagales; family Chitinophagaceae; genus Segetibacter. The sequence goes on from JBBQVY010000080.1 coordinate 6,667, forward strand.
TTCAAGGCCAGCAACAAATTACAACAGAGCATATTGACAATAACCTTGCTGTACGAAAAATGCTACATGAAAGAGGTGTAAGACCAGAAACATTGCCACCAGCCGATGATGTGAAAAAACTCCAGCGCAAATTAGATAGTGAAGCAAAGAAAATTTTAAAAGAAGCAAAGAAAAAATCCTGACCATCGTACAGTCATCCTAATCATAGTTTAGACTATACGATAACGCTCTAACTTATTAATGAGAAGTGATAACAAATGCCGGTAACCAAAAATTACCGGCATTATAAATATTAATTAAAAAAGAATTACCTGCTAAGGTGCATGCTTCTTTCTTTGTATAATGTTCTAAAATAGGGATCTCTCAGGTCTTTAATAAAACGGATGGCCTCGCCAGTGCTTTTCATTTCGGGGCCAAGTTCACGACTAACGCCGGGAAATTTATCGAAGCTGAAAACAGGTTCTTTTATCGCAAAACCTTCCAGCTTTTTCTCAAAAGTAAAGTCGGTAAGCTTTGCCGCTCCCAGCATAATCTTAGTTGCAATATTGAGGTAAGGTATCTGGTATGCCTTGGCTATAAATGGTGTAGTGCGGCTAGCCCTTGGATTGGCTTCAATCACAAATACTTTACTGTCTTTAATAGCAAATTGTATGTTAATGAGGCCTTTAATATTTAGTGCCCTGGCAATTTTTTCGGAATAGTATTCCATGGTTGTAATAACCAGGGGTGTAAGATTGAAGGCCGGCAGCACCGCATTACTATCGCCACTGTGAATGCCTGCAGGTTCAATGTGTTCCATCACTCCCATTACATGAAAATTCTCACCATCAAAAATGGCATCAACTTCGGCCTCCTGGCAACGATCCAAAAAATGATCGATAAGCACGGTGTTACCTGGCAGGTGTTTCAGCAAACTGATCACCGCCTTCTCCACTTCATCATCATTAATTACAATTCGCATACGCTGGCCACCCAAAACATAACTGGGACGAACCAATACAGGGTAGCCCACTTTATTAGCAACCTCTATGGCTTCGTCGGCGGTATGGGCAGTACCATATTCAGGGTACGGAATTTCAAGTTCTTTTAAACGATCGCTAAACCTTCCGCGGTCTTCGGCAATATCCATATTGTCGAACGAAGTGCCGATGATCTTAATCCCTCTTTCGTGCAGTTTGCGGCTGAGTTTGAGGGCAGTTTGTCCACCTAGCTGAACAATGACACCTTCAGGTTGCTCCAATTCAATAATCTCCCAAAGGTGTTCCCAATATACAGGTTCGAAATACAGCTTATCGGCAATGTCAAAATCGGTACTTACCGTCTCAGGGTTGCAGTTAATCATGATGGCTTCATAGCCACACTCCTTAATGGCAATTAAGCCATGCACACAGCAATAATCAAACTCAATACCCTGCCCAATTCTATTGGGACCGCTGCCTAAAACGATAATTTTCTTTTTGGAAGAACGATGCGATTCGTTTGATGGAAGAGTGCTGCTCATTGGGCGTAAAAATTTCGCAAACCTAACGATTACCACTCAAAATAAAATCTATAAAATGCTGTCGTTCAGAAAATCTGCTATAGCTCATCAATGAGTTGCTTGCTCATTGGTGAAATCGTAGGTCCGTATACCGCTACAAGTATACTGTTTTCATCTACCAGGTATTTTGTAAAATTCCATACCGGCGGTTCATTATTCCAGCCATTTTTACTGCTTTGGGTCAGCCATTCAAACAGAGGGTTCTGTGACCTACCGGGTAAGACACCGGACTTTTTTGCCATCAAAAAATTAACTCCGTAATTGATTTTGCAGAAGGATTCGATTTCTGCATCAGAACCTTTTTCCTGCTCTTTAAAATCGTTGCTGGGAAATCCAATTACAACCAGTCTGCCGGAATATTCCGTATGCAGTTGTTGCAAGTCAGCAAGTTGTGGTGTAAAACCACAATCAGAAGCTGTGTTCACCAGCAAAAGTTTCTTTCCTCTAAATGAATCGAGTGGAAGTGTTTTGTTGGTAATGGAATCATACGACAAATCATAAATAGACTGAATTGGCTTTGCCCGTCCTTCATTCAGCAGGTAATTTTTCTTGTTACCAAACCAGCCGCTTACAGTTGCAATAGCCGGGTAAACAGCTTTAATAAATGATTGGCGTAAGGTCATAATTTGTTGGAGTAACTGCCTGGGTTTATGCAAAGCATTAAATATAGGTATCAATCTTTAGGAAAGAGTGACTTATCAATATTTGGAATAATGCGGATGGCATTTTTATAATACACTTTTTTAAGTATGTTATCCGGCAGGCCCATCCCATACATCTTCCAGAATGCATGGTACTTTTTATGATAGGGAAAGTATTCGTCCTCGGTTTCTAACACCCTGAAATAGGTATTGTATTCTTCGGGCACCCAACTGTCTTTACCAAACAAAATACGATCCTGGTATTTTATAAAGAATTGTTTTGCCATACGCGGCTGGCGGCCCAATTCAGCTATAACAGCTCCAAACTCAACCACAACATTGGGTAATGCTGTCAACAAGGTATCCAGGTGTGCAAGGTTGTTGGCATACCAGCCAAAATGTGCAGCTATAAAGGTTGTCTTGCTGTGCTTTTTAAAAATGCGATGCTGCTCTTCTATTAGTGTTTCAAAAGGTGCAGGATCCGTATCACTTCGCTTTCTGCCGGCGTGAGTTTTCAACTCCAGCCATCGTTCATTGTTTTCATCCAGTGGATCCCAAAATGGTTTTGGGTCGGCTGTATGAATGAGCACCGGTATGCCCAGCTCGCCACATTTGCTCCAGATAGCATCTAGCCGGGGATCATCAACGGTAACTCTTTTTCCTGAGTTGTCTTTTACCGAAAAGCCCAGGCTTTTATAGATCTTAAGCCCGTTTGCTCCGTTTTTAACATCGGCTTCCAGTTTGGCAACAGCTTCTTTTGTCCAGTTGGGTTCACCTATGCCGGCAAAGTCAATATTGGTAAAAACAATAAAACGGTTAGGAAAATTGGATTGAATGTTCTTTACTGACTGTTTTAATTTATCGCCACCCACTCCGCTTAAATTAACCATAACTGCCATGTTCATTTTATCCATTGGCCCTACCAGTTCCTGCAGGTTTTGGGTGTTCATATTATACTGGTGGTTGTGAACATCAATAAAAGGAAATTTGGCTTTTGGAATGATGTGGCCCGGTACCACCAGTGTGCTGGGAGGATCGTATTTTTCAAAATCCATAGTTTGCGCTCCGGCATTCATCCATGTAAGGACTAAAGATAAAAACAGGGAATAAAATCTCATTAAAACTTGTTTAGTGTTAAATAAAATAGCTTACAATAACGTTCAATATAAAAATCGAAAAAATAATATTACCAATACAGGCAAAGTTTTGAAAAAGAATGTAATGTTTTTATTATCTTAAAACCCGTTGCTGATAAAAAGCACATACATTACCAATTGTTTACTTTAACTATTGGTTTTTTAACCAGCTTCTAATTTTGTATTATGAAAGTAATCATTCCTGGAAACACACAAATTATAGAGGGAGAGTGGGCTACGTATTGGTTTGATATAGACGGCATCTTATATGCCCTCTCAAAAGGATTACAAAAAGGACTTCAAAGGATCTTTAGCAATTTTGAGATAGCCAAACAAATAGCACACAATAAAAAGGTGTGTATGTTGGTGTACCTAAATACTTTTCCCATTTTTAATAATGCTACGCAGAAAATGTGCGCTAAAAATATGGCGGACCGTTACAACGCTGTTGCGCTTGTTGCAAAATCAGACATTCGTAAAAAACTGATGAACCTGTTTTTAAAACTAAAACCTCCTGCTATACCCATGAAGAGCTTTACCAATGAAAATGAAGCCCGTCAATGGCTTAAAAAATTTGTATAGCACTGGCATGGTTTGTTTACTATACTCACCAGCTTAACTTACTCAATAAGGTGACGTATCATGCAGAAAAAAGCATTTATCTACGACTTTGATAATACGGTTTTCCCGGTTCCTTCTATTGGTGAAAAACTTTTTGCCCCTTTAATTAATCTGATAGAAAAAGATGGAGGCTATGAGGGTGATCTTGACGCTTTTAAAGATGCCGTAATGCGTCGGCCTTTCCAGGGAATTTCCAAAGAATTTAATTTTACACAACAGCTTACTGATGCATCAGTTGAGTTATTAAAAAAGCTGACCTACAACGGACCTCTCATTCCTTTTGAAGATTATAAAGAAATAAAAAAATTACCGGGTGACCGATACCTGGTTACCACAGGATTTTATAAACTGCAAAAAAGTAAGATTGATGCGAGTGGTGTAAGAAATGATTTTAGAGAAGTTTATATAATTGATCCGGCAACAGGTAATAAAACCAAGAAAGATATTTTCACACAAATACTCCAGGAACATAATTACCAACCCCAGGAAGTGTTGGTAATTGGTGATGATCCTGAATCGGAAATAAGGGCTGGCAATGAGCTTAACATTGAGACTGTTTTGTACGATAAATACCACAGGTATTCAAAAACAACGGCCACGCATTTGATTGACAATTTTAAGCAGTTGGTCAACATTTTTAGACAACCCCCGTTAAATGATAAGTTGGACAACTTCTGCTTGGCCTTATAGTTGCCGCCGGCAACAATGTATTTACACCTAAGGCAAAAGCAATTAATTTAAAGATGCATGGATTTATTTGAGACGGACAGCAACAATAACCTTTTGCCTTATGATGGAGATGTACAGTATTTTGGAAAAGTATTTAGTCACACAGAGTCGCATCATTTTTTACAAATTCTTACTGAAACTATTAACTGGAAACACGATGAAGTGATGATGTTCGGTAAGCTTATTATTACCAGGCGAAAGGCTGCATGGTATGGTGACAAACCTTTTCCATACACCTATTCAAAAGTTACCAAAGTAGCTTTGCCATGGACACCGGAATTGTTGCTTTTAAAAGCCAGCGCAGAGTTGGTGACCGGAGAAACGTATAACTCGTGCCTCTTAAATTTATACCATACCGGCGATGAAGCAATGGCATGGCACAGCGATGATGAAAAAGAGATCGTACCAAACTCGGCCATAGCCTCTTTTAGTTTTGGGGCTGAGAGAAAATTCTCTTTCAGGCACAAGCAAACAAAACACACCACTTCGCTTTTGCTCGAACAAGGTAGTTTGCTGGTGATGAAAGGCGAAACGCAAACAAATTGGCTTCACAAACTTCCCCCAACAAAAACAGTACAGACACTCCGTATCAATCTCACTTTTAGAAAGATGATTGTGTAAAGGTATTAGGACGATAAAGAATTGGCACTTTATAAAATAGGAGTTGCATTACAAACGATAGTCCCGATTATCTGCTGGTTGTATAAAATAAGAAGCTGTAATCTTTTCACGACTACAGCTTCTTATCATCTACTTAATTTTTTACTTCCTTAATGATAGGATGTATTTCACAATGTCACTTGCATCTTTGGTATTAATTCCGGGATGCGCCGCCATTGGCACCTGTCCCCAGTTGCCTGCACCACCACTAATAATTTTGGCTGCGAGCTTATTTATGTTAGCAGGGGTACTTGTATATTTTGCTGCAATTTGCTGGTACGATGGCCCTATCAGCTTATCGCTTACCGCATGGCAAACCTTACAGTCGTTCTTAGCTATAAGGCTCATTCCAGGCATTACCACTACTTTTTTATTGGTAGTTGCTGTTGCCGCTACAGGTGCTTTTTTAACCGGTGACTTGGTATCAGCAGGTGTCGTTGGCTTAACGGGTTCCACTTTTTCAACCACTTCTTTTCCACCATTAAATAGTATCCAGTCCAGCGATGCAAGGTTTTTATTAGGAGCATCCTTCTTTACAAAAACAAAATACAAGTCGTGGTTACCACCGGGGTCTGTTATTGGAGCAGTTACTTCATTGTATGTGTTCCATTTACCAGTTGCCTTAATGGATATGGAACTTAGCAGCGGGCCTGTTTTACTGTCTGCATGTACTTCAATATTTGCATCTTTATCAAGCGAAGCGTAACGATAAGTAAGACCCGTAATTTCAGCAAGGTTAATGTTTTTAAACATGAGGTAAGAACCATTGTTTGTACCTCCAACATTCCTTCCGTTCTTTTGAAGGTTATAAGTGTTGTCTGCATCTTCGGCCTGTATTTTTGATGGACGCAGGATCAATGTCTTCCTGGTAGTTAACGGAGTTATAGCCCCACCCTTATCGGTATACGTTGCAGTCAAAATATACCTGCCATCTTCTTTATTAGCAAGATGCTGGTTTAGTATTACTTCACCGTTTTGTGCAAGGGCTTTCTCCTCAGCACTTACCGAAACCGAAACCACATATTTCACAATTTCCGTAGCATCGTCTCTTGAAATTTGAGGATGAGCACTCATAGCATGTTCGCCCCAAACGCCTGATCCACCGGTGATGATTTTGTTGGCTAGAATGGAAATAGCGTTTTGGTTGCCATAATATTTTTTAGAAATATCCATATAAGAAGGTCCGACAGATTTTGCATTCAACTGATGACACGCCTTACAATCGCTGTTATTTATCAGGTTAAGCCCTAAACTATAATTGGCATCTATCTGCTGGTGACCCACCAGGTTTTGATTACTGGAAATCTTAGGTATAAAGTTCATCCTGATTTTTACATTCTTATTATCAATGTCCGCATCTTCATTATCAGTAATGGCAACATTGTATACTAATGCCGAGGTAAAAGGGAAGAAGAAACTACTGTTACTGGTTGTGTTGATCAATACCGAAGGCATGGTGTTACCTACTTTAATATCCATGGTATCTGTACTGGCATTACCTGCTGCATCCTTAACAGTTAAAACTGTTTTGTAAACGCCATTTTTCTGGAAAGTAAACGTTGGGTTGGCTTCGTTGGATATTTCACTTCCATTGAAATTCCAGGAGTAGGTCATTTTATCCGCCTCATCGTAATCGTAGCTCTGGCGACTGCTGAAGGCAACTTTTAATGGTGCAAGACCAACGGTATCTTTTGCAGATATTCTGGCAACAGGACTACGGTTTCCGTTATTGTAATCAATTCGAACCAGTCTTGCATCTTCATTATCTATTCCATACACTGAGCCGTATTCTAACATATACATAGAGCCGTCAGCACCCATTTCTACATCAACCGGGCGCCTGAAATCGCCATTGGTTTCCATAAAGCGGTCCATCTTTTTGTAGTTGTTGTTTTCATCCATGTGAATGGCAAAAACCCAGTTACGCATCCAGTCGTACACAAACCAGGCTTTATCGTAATAGGCAGGTAATTTGGTATTTGATTGAAGACCGGCTTTGTAATGATAGATGGGTCCGCCCATAGCACACCTGCCACCTTCACCCAGGTCAGGAAATACCTCGCTTTTATTGTAGGGATACCAGATCATAGGCATGGTTGGTGGAGGTAAAACCTTTGCACCCGTATTATTAGGCGAGTTGTTTGTAGCTCCATTTTTATCGAACAAAAGGCCAATGGTTTTAGCAGCAAAATCAGAGTCGTTGTAGGCCTGGGTATTTCCTACAAAGTATGGCCAGCCAAAATTACCCGCCTTCTTTGCCTGGTTAAATTCATCGTAACCACGTGGTCCATGGCGGCTATCTTTTCCTGCATCGGGTCCAACTTCTCCCCAGTAAACATAACTGGTCTCTTCGTCAACAGCAATACGATATGGATTTCTACAACCCATAACATATATCTCAGGGCGTGTACCTGGTGTTCCTTTTGCAAACAAATTTCCCTCGGGTACGGTGTAGCTTCCATCAGACTCGGGATGTATGCGAAGAATTTTACCTCTTAAATCGTTTGGATTGCCTGCAGATCGTTGTGCATCGTATACATTACGTCCTTCCCTTTCGTCCAATGGTGCATAGCCATCCGACTGAAAAGGAACGGTATTATCGCCTGTTGAGATAAAGAGATTTTTGTTTTTATCCCACGCCAGCGAACCACCTGTATGGGCGCTCACTTCAAGATCGATCGGAACTTTAATGATGATTTTTTCTGACAAGGTATCAAGGTTACCATCAGCAGTTATTTTAAACCTCGAAATGTTTTGGTGGTATTGCTCTCCGGTGTTGCCTGAATAGAAAAAATAGATATAATTGTTTGTCTTGAAGTCGGGGTCAAGAGTAATGCCAATCAGGCCATTCAAATATTTGTCCACTGCTTTTGCAGGAAAATTATGCAACAACCTGGTTTGTTTTGAAGCGGGCTCATATACATAAAACTTTCCGGAACGCTCCGTAAAAAACACCCTGCCATCGGGGGCAACCGTAAGCTCCATTGGCTCATTTAAATCGTTGCTTAACACCGTTTTTGTAAAACGGTTGTCTTCGGGAAGTTTTACTGCATAAGACTTATTATAATCAAGGGGATTACTACCTATGGCATATTTGATACCTTCCAATAAGTGCCTTACAAACATAGGCTCGCTGTAGCTTTCGTTGGTATGGCCCAAGCCAGTATAAAAAGCTCTTCCGCCATCAAATTCATGATACCATGCAATAGGGTGATTGTCGCCATTGGTTCCACCTTCGTAACTGGTTTCATCAAGGTTAGCCAATACTTTAATATCGGGGTTAATGTTGCGATAGTTGTACCACTCATCAAAACGTTCCCATCTTTTTGGTAAGAAGGAAGTTGCAGCGTTGGTTGAATCAACTATATCTATGCTTGCTTTTTGTTGCTTTGGATGACTTGAAAACCAGGCACCAACTAATTTATTATACCATGGCCAATCGTACTCTGTGTCTGCAGCAGCATGTACGCCTACAAAGCCGCCCCCTGCCTGTATGTATCTTTCAAAAGCTACCTGTTGTTCGGCATTCAATACATTTAAAGTGGTACTTAAAAAGATGACCGCATTGTAATGTTGTAAGCTATCCTGTGTAAACCAGGAAGCATCGCGTGTTGTATCTGCTATAAAATTGTTTTCGGCAGCCAGCTTTTGAATAGCTGCTACTCCACTGGGTATGGAGGTATGATAGAAACCTGCAGTTTTAATAAAAACCAGCACCCTGTTTTTAATTGGGTTAGCCGCAGAACTGCTTGTGGCACCAGGATTTTTTAAACTTTTACAAGCATAAAAAATAACAGCAATGGAAACAAGAGAACAAAATAAAAGGGAGAATTTTTTTGTAATGAGCATGAGGCAGGCATATTTAGTGTAAAAATGACCCTTAAATATACAGAGGACATTTAAATTTGATTATTCATTTTTTTAAGAAGGCATTTTACCTGATAAAATAACAACAGATGTTGTTTAAAAAATATTACCTTTCTCATCTGTCAACGGCCATTTTGATAAAGTTTTAACCTCTTTAATTTCTATAAAAACATCCATATGAATAATAAATTATCCCGCCGAAATGTGCTGAAGAACCTTGCAGGTACTGCAGCATTTTTTACTGCTGCCACAGCGTTGCCCAAAGGTGCCCAGGCCGAAATTTTAAAAGAAGAATTAGCAGGCATGTCATTAAATGGCAACATCAATCATTCTGTATGTAAATGGTGTTACCCTAAAATTTCTCTTGATGATTTGTGCAAGGCAGCTAAAGACATGGGCATGGCCTCCATTGAATTGCAAGGACCGGAAGAATGGCCTACCATCCAAAAATATGGCCTAACCTGTGCTATGCCATGGGGTGCCGGAAAGGGAATTACGCAAGGCTTTAATGATCCAAAATATCATGATGAATTAGTGGCCAGTTATGAAGATGTGATACCAAAAGCAGCCAATGCCGGTTTGAACCAGATTATTTGTTTTTCAGGAAACAGGAATGGTATGAGTGATGAAGAAGGGATGAAGAACTGTGTTACGGGTTTGCAGCGGTTAATGAAAACTGCCGAGAAGTATAAGATCACCATGAGCATGGAATTATTGAACAGTAAGGTGAACCATAAGGATTACATGGCAGACCATACCAAGTGGGGAGCTGACCTTGTAAAGGCGGTAGGATCTGATCGTTTTAAATTGCTCTACGATATTTATCACATGCAGATTATGGAAGGCGACGTTATAGCAACCATCAAAGAATATCATCCATACATCTCCCACTATCATACAGGTGGCGTACCCGGCCGTAACGAAATTGATGACACACAGGAGTTGAATTACCCGGCTATTATGAAAGCAATTGTAGCTACAGGCCATAAAGGATTTGTTGCACAGGAATTTATTCCAAAACGCCCCGACCCAATTGCTTCGCTAAAGCAAAGCATACAGATATGTGATGTTTAGGTGGAGAAGATGTTAGTTGACAGATGACAGTTGACTGAAAGAAAATGGATCGTTGTTAGTTACTTTGGGAAATGAATAATAAATATTAAAGCGGGCCTTAGTGCCCCTTTTTTACTTGGTGGCTTTGTGGTTCAAAAGTGTTGTTGGTGGTTAGTTGCCATGAAGCAGCTCTTTTGGGAGTTTCATTCGTGCATACGTGGCATTTATTAATACTTCATCAATTTTTCTACGGCAGCCCCCAGCCTCCTGTTTGCCATAAAATTCTTTTCCAGGTCAGCGTTGAAAGGTACCGGGGTATCCAGAGATGCACAGCGAAGGATGGGTGCATCCAAATAATCAAAACAATGCTCGGTAATCCAGGCGCTGATCTCACCACCTATACCGCCGGTAAGGGTGTCTTCGTGTAAAACGATGAGCTTGCCATTTTTTTGAACCGTTGTTTTGATGGCTTCATAATCTAATGGAGATAAGGTACGCAGATCCAATATTTCAATGGAGATGTCAGGGTGTTGCAGGCTATATTCCAATGCCCAATGCACACCCATACCATAAGTAATAATGCTTATGTCGGTACCATATTGTACGATCCTTGCTTTGCCAATTTCAATCTCAAAATATTCGTTGGCAACCGGTCCGGAAATGTTGCGGTACAAAGCTTTGTGTTCAAAAAATAAAACAGGATTAGGGTCATTAATAGCAGCGATTAATAGTCCTTTTGCCTCCATTGCCGAGGAAGGATAGACCACCTTTAAACCTGGCGTATGTACAAACCAGGCCTCGTTACTTTGGCTATGAAAAGGTCCTGCAGCTACTCCACCGCCGGTGGGCATTCTAATAACCACATCGGCCTGCTGCCCCCAGCGGTAATACAATTTAGCCAGGTTGTTTACAATTTGGGTAAAGCCTGCAGTCGCAAAGTCGGCAAACTGCATTTCCATTACACTTTTAAAACCCTGCAACGAAAGACCAAGGCAGGAGCCCACAATGGCGCTTTCGCAAAGCGGGGTATTTCGCACCCTTTCTTTTCCAAACACCTCAACAAAACCTTCAGTTACTTTAAAAGCGCCACCATATTCAGCAATATCCTGGCCCATTAAAACCAGGTTGGGGTGCTGCTCCATCGACTGCAAAAGGCCTTCTTTTATAGCGTCAATAATTCTTTTGGGAGCATTAGGTTTAGCTGCATGAGCCTGCTCAACTTCAATAGGATTGCTATAGGCAATAACGGTTTCTGAGTTGCTTGTAAGAGGAGCATAAACATCCTGTATTTCTTCGGCAGTGTCGGGTTCTATGACCGGCTCTTCGCCCCCAGCTTTCAACTCTTCATCTATATAATTTTTGATCTCTGTTTTTATAAACTCAGCGCTGGCCTCGGTCAACAGTTGTTGATTAAACAAAAACTCTTCAAAGTTTTTAATGGGGTCTCTTTTAGCCCATTCCTCCATTAATTGTTTGGGTACATATTTTGTTCCGCTTGCCTCTTCGTGTCCACGCATTCTAAAGGTCATGCATTCAACCAGGTAAGGCTTTTGATTTTTGATGCAATACTCTCTAACACCTTTTATAGTATCGTATACTGACAACACATTGTTACCATCTATACGTACTCCTTCCATACCATAACCTTTGGCTTTATCAACTAACGATTTACAACGATATTGCTCGCTAACCGGTGTGCTAAGGCCATAGCCATTGTTTTCGATTACAAAAATTACCGGCAGGTCCCACACCGCTGCTACGTTCAATGCTTCATGAAAGTCGCCCTCGCTGGTGCCACCATCGCCTGTAAAGGCAAGAGAAACTTTTTTTTCTTTGTTGAGTTTATGGGCAAGGGCCACGCCATCTGCAATGGCTAATTGCGGCCCTAAATGCGAGATCATTCCACAGATATGATGCTCCGCTGAACCAAAATGAAAACTGCGTTCTCTGCCCTTACTGTAACCATTTTTATTACCCTGCCATTGCATAAATAATTTTCGCAAAGGCATTTGGCGGGTCGTAAAAACGCCGAGGTTTCTATGCAGCGGCATCATCCATTCATCGTAGTGCAACGCTGAGGTACAGCCAATAGAAATGGCCTCTTGTCCAATTCCGCTAAACCACTTGCTTATTTTTCCCTGCCTGAGCAGGAGTAACATTTTTTCTTCAATTAAACGGGACAGCAGTAAACTTTTATAAAGACTGATTAATTCATCGTTTGTAAAGCGGGAACGATCGTATTGGATAACAGGCATCTTTATTTTTTTTCCCGGGTTCCTAATAAACTTTCTAATATGGAAGAGACAATGGATACAACCAGGCCAAATAACAGCGCCCATAGCCAGTTGTCTACAGTAAAACCATCTACCAGGCTGGCGGTCCATTTTATGATAAGTACATTAATAACCAGGAGGAATAAACCAAGCGTTAACACAGTAATGGGTATGGTTAAAATAACCAGTATGGGTTTTATAAA
>JBBQVY010000081.1:0-19338 GCA_038211085.1 Chitinophagales bacterium
GGGGCAGGATCTCAATATAATTTCTTCGTTCGAAGCGCTTGGCCAAAAGATAGCCGGTACGCTAAGCGAAGAAGATTTTAAGGGAATAGTAATGAATTCTTGTCCGGGTGCAGGGGCATGTGGTGGCATGTATACAGCCAATACCATGGCCAGTGCTATAGAAGCCCTGGGTATGAGTTTGCCGTATTCATCATCTAACCCGGCTTTAAGTGAGGAGAAAAAAAATGAATGCCTTGCAGCAGGTGCAGCCATTCGCCTGTTGCTGGAAAAGGATATTAAGCCATCGGATATCATGACGCGTAAAGCGTTTGAAAATGCTATAACCCTCATTATGGTTTTGGGTGGAAGTACCAATGCTGTATTGCACTTAATTGCCATGGCTAAAAGTGTTGATGTGCCTTTAACGCAAGACGACTTTCAAACGGTAAGCGATAAGATACCCGTATTGGCCGATTTTAAACCAAGCGGTAAATATTTGATGCAGGATTTGCACGAACATGGTGGCATACCTGCCGTAATGAAGTACCTGCTTCAACAGGGAATGTTACACGGCGATTGCCTGACTGTTACCGGTAAAACGGTTGCAGAAAATCTTTCCGAAGCGCCTGATCTTGATTTTGACAAACAAAAAATTATTCTTCCTGTTGATTCGCCGGTAAAGGCTACAGGACACTTACAAATTTTATATGGCAACCTTGCCGAAGGTGGAAGTGTGGCTAAGATATCTGGTAAGGAAGGAGAGCAATTTATCGGCCCTGCCCGTGTGTTCGACGGCGAGTTTGAATTAATTGCAGGCATTAATTCTGGCAGAATTAAAGCAGGCGATGTGGTGGTCATTCGCCAGGTGGGCCCCAAAGGAGCGCCGGGCATGCCCGAAATGCTCAAGCCAACAAGCGCTTTAATAGGTGCAGGTTTGGGTAAGAGCGTTGCTTTAATTACCGACGGTAGATTTAGTGGCGGTACACATGGTTTTGTGGTAGGCCACATCACTCCTGAATCGTTTGATGGCGGTTTGATTGGACTGGTAGAAGATAATGACATCATTGAGTTGAGTGTTGCCACCAAGACCATGACTTTAAAAGTAGATGAAGCCACCATCGCCGAAAGAAGGTCCCGTTGGAAACAACCGGAACTAAAAGCAAAAAAGGGATTGTTGTTTAAATATGCCAAAAGCGTAAAAACAGCCGCCGAAGGTTGTGTTACGGACGAAGATTAAGTTTAAAAATTTAGGAGCCATAGCATGTTACTATTATGAAGCTTTGGTTGCCCGTCCGAATGGACAGCCGGGCGGACATCGCATTCTTGTACTTGTGTAATCTGCTTCAGCAAAAGACGGGGTACACGGGTAATTTAGAAAGAAAAACTTTGTTGAACCTGGTGCTTTTTGAAGACTTTATCTACAAACCGGAAGCAGTCAGATAGAGATTTTTTCTTACAAAAGGGATGACAGACAAAAAGAAGAATAGATTAAAGATCACAAAATGTGATGATGGAAACAGGCAAAATGCAGTTGTATAAATTACATCAAACCAGACAACAGTTATTGCATAAGGGACATCAGCCGGTTCGGTGTCGAGCGAAGCGATGACATTCCAAAATCTGCGAAGCAATTTTGGAAAGAAGCGGGTGGAGTCCTGTTGCAATAACAAAGCCCTGCGGCTTGAGCAAAATAAATAAATAGGTCCTTAGGTGGGCTAAGGTTAAAAAGATTTTTATGATTAATTCAATTTTAGATGTAGAAGAGCAGGTTCTTATCAAACCCGATTCTTTCCCTAAGCATCAGGCAGCATCATCCGGGCAAATCAGCGGTTCAAAAGCCGTATTAGAAGCGTTCCTCGCCGAAGGCGTCACTACTATTTTTGGTTATCCCGGTGGTGCCATCATGCCCATCTACGATGCCCTGTACGATTACCAGGATAAACTGAAACATATATTGGTCCGTCACGAGCAGGGCGGTATACATGCTGCACAGGGCTATGCACGTACCAGCGGTAACGTAGGCGTCGTGTTTGCAACCAGCGGTCCCGGTGCAACCAACCTGGTCACCGGTCTTGCTGATGCTATGATAGACAGTACACCTTTGGTATGTATAACCGGCCAGGTATATGCACACTTATTGGGTACCGATGCCTTCCAGGAAATTGACGTCATCAACATAACTACACCAATTACCAAATGGAACTACCAGGTAACGGATGCAAAGGAAATTCCTGCTGTTTTAGCCAAGGCATTCCATATTGCAAAAACCGGCAGGCCCGGTCCTGTATTAATTGATATCACTAAAAATGCACAACTGGATAAGTTCGATTACGAAGGCTATACCATTTGTGAGCACATACGCAGCTACCGTCCAAAACCAGTCATTCGCAAAAAATATATAGAAGAAGCCGCCAGGCTAATCAACGAGGCAAAAAAGCCTTTTGTTATCTGGGGTCAGGGTGTAATACTGGGCAAAGCCGAAAAAGAATTTGCAGCTTTTATCGAAAAGAGTGGCATTCCTGCTGCATGGACCATCCTTGGCCTTAGTGCTATACCAACAGATCACCCTTTAAACATGGGTATGCTGGGTATGCATGGTAATTATGGTCCCAATGTGCTTACCAACGATTGCGATGTAATGATTGCAATTGGTATGCGCTTCGACGATCGTGTAACTGGTCGCCTCGACAAATATGCCAAGCAGGCAAAAATTATTCACTTTGATATTGACCCTTCGGAGATAGATAAGAATGTAAAAACAACTGTAGGTGTGTGGGGCGATTGTAAAGAGTCGCTGCCTATTTTAACCGAACTGGTTGAAGCTAAAGAGCACAATGAATGGGTGGCAAAGTTTCACGAGTACAGGCAGACAGAAATTGATACACTCATTCATAAAGAACTTAACCCAACAGGTGATAAACTAACCATGGGCGAAGTTATTAACCAGTTAAATATTTTAACGGAAGGCAATGCAGTAATCGTAACTGATGTAGGCCAGCACCAAATGGTAACGTGCCGTTATGCAAAATTCAACCAATCCAACAGCAACGTTACATCGGGTGGAGCAGGTACCATGGGTTTTGCATTGCCTGCCGCAATTGGTGCTAAATATGGTGCTCCCAATCGTCACGTAGTTGCAGTTATCGGCGATGGCGGTATACAAATGACCATACAGGAGTTGGGTACCATTATGCAATGCGAGGTGAATGTAAAAATCATCATTTTAAATAATCAATTCCTGGGAATGGTGCGCCAGTGGCAGCAACTCTTTCACGACAAGCGTTATTCATTTGTTGACATAGCCAGCCCCGATTATGTTATGGTAGCCAAAGGCTATGGCATAGAAGGACAGCGTGTAGAAGAAAGAACTAACCTGGCAAGTGCTTTAAACGAAATGCTGCAACACAATGGCCCATACCTGTTAGAGGTAATGGTAGGTAAAGAAGACAATGTATTTCCTATGGTACCGCAGGGTTGTAGTGTTAGCGAGATAAGGCTGAGTTAAGAGCAGCCCCCCTTCCCCCCAAGGGGGGTGATAAAAATATTGAAGGTGCAATGACTAAAAAATATTAATCACAATGAGTACAGAAAATAAAAAGGTTGCTTCAAATCTCTCCCCCCTTGGAGGAGCCGGAGGGGGCCGCCAGGAATACACCATAACAGTTTACACCGAAAACCAGATTGGGTTACTGGTACGGATAGCTATTATCTTTTCAAGAAGAAAAATAAATATTGAGAGCCTTAATACTTCTCCCTCCGAAATTGAAAGCATTAGCCGCTTTACAATTGTGATACAGGAAACAGAAGATGTGGTACGTAAAGTAGCCCGCCAAATTGAAAAGCAGGTGGAAGTTTTAAAGGTGTATTACAACACCAACGACGAAATTATTTGGCAGGAAATGGCTTTATATAAAGTAAGTACAGACATGATTGCCGAGAAGGTGAAAGTAGAAAGACTGCTTCGCGAATGTGGCGCTAACGCCGTAGCAATTCGTAAGGACTATACCATTTTTGAAGTAACCGGTCACCGCGAAGAAACACAACGTTTGGTGGAGGTTTTGGAGCCGTATGGTCTTATTGAATTTGTACGAAGTGCCCGTATTGCCATCATTAAAGATAGCAGCGGCTTCCATAAAAAATTAAAAGAATTCGAAAGAACACAGCCCGGTGAAGATGTGGTAGAAAATGAATACCTCAGCAAAAATGAAGAGGTGTTTAGTATGTAGCCTCCCTAAATCCCTCCGAAGGAGGGACTTGCTAACGCACAATGCGCAGTTCGTATTGGGATGATACACTGCATCTTCTGCTGGTAGTTTGAGAAGATAAACCAAGGAAAGCCGAATAAGGTACAGACCGCACAAGTGAGTTCCGATAAATCGGAATTTAAATAATACAACATAAGATGAAAAATGTTTTATAGTTGGCAATAACAAAACATCTTTAAAAATCAGAACTAATAACTAATTAGAATTAAGTGATTAACCCGCAAACTTCTTTAAGAAATATTCACACCTTCCAACAGTTGTTGAAATTGGACATCAGCCGGTTGGGTGCCGAGCGAAGCCGAAGGCATTCCGAAACATTGCGAAGCAGTTTCGGAAACAAGCGGGTGGAGTCCTATTTCAATAACGAAGCCAAGCGGCTTGAGCTTAGATGTGAGTTTTTGCAAGCTTTGCTGATGAACACCTAATTCTATAACTAATAATCAATAACTAACAACTAACAATTAAACTTATAACCAAAAACTTACAACTTAAAACTAATAAAAAATGGCAAAATTAACTTTCGGCGGCGTTGAAGAAAATGTAGTAACACGCGATGAATTTCCATTGGAAAAAGCACAGCAAATTTTAAAGGATGAAGTGGTTGCTGTAATTGGCTATGGTGTTCAGGGACCCGGACAAGCATTGAACCAAAAAGAAAATGGCATCAATGTAATCGTGGGTCAGCGTAAAAATTCTAAAACGTGGGATAAAGCCGTAAACGATGGCTTTGTACCCGGCGAAACTTTATTTGAAATTGAAGAGGCATTGGAACGTGGCACCATCATCTGTTACCTTTTGAGCGATGCTGCACAGATTGCTATGTGGCCCACCGTTAAAAAACATTTGACACCGGGCAAAGCCTTATATTTTTCTCACGGTTTTGGTATCACCTATCTTGAGCAAACAGGAATTGTTCCTCCTAAAGATGTAGACGTTATCCTGGTTGCACCAAAGGGTTCCGGCACTTCATTGCGTCGTATGTTTTTACAGGGGCGTGGCTTAAACAGCAGCTATGCAATTTTCCAGGATGCAACCGGTAAAGCTTTTGACCGTGTGGTAGCATTAGGTATTGCTGTAGGTAGTGGTTACTTGTTCGAGACTGATTTTAGAAAAGAAGTATTCAGCGATTTGACCGGTGAGCGTGGTACACTAATGGGCGCCATCCAGGGAATTTTTGCTGCGCAGTTTGAGGTGTTGCGTTCAAAAGGCCACTCACCTTCCGAGGCATTTAACGAAACAGTAGAAGAGCTTACCCAATCATTAATGCCATTGGTTGCTGAAAATGGCATGGACTGGATGTACGCCAACTGTTCTACCACTGCCCAGCGTGGTGCATTAGACTGGTGGAAGAAGTTTCGCGATGCTACCTTACCGGTATTTAAAGATTTATACGAAAGTGTTGCCAGTGGTAAAGAAGCTGCCAAATCAATTGAAAGTAACAGTAAAGAAGATTACCGTGCAAAGCTTGAAGTAGAATTAAAAGAATTACGCGACAGTGAATTATGGCAGGCGGGTAAGACAGTTAGAAGCTTACGACCCGAGAACCAGGCTGTATAGTGTTTTGCATGAGGGAAGGTCATTTCCTTTTCTCAACAGAACCCCCCTTGGGGGGCAGGTAGGCCGAAATTGAAAAATTATGAGTGAACAGATATTAAATAGCATACCCACACAGGCAGTCACATATACACCCAAACACGGTGGTGGAGTGGTGCTGAATTTTGCGGCTGCTACTGAACGAATTAAACAAGTGGTTAACAAAACGCCACTTGTTTACAGTCACCAACTTTCAAAAAAGCATAACTGCAACATTTTCCTGAAAAGAGAAGATTTGCAAACGGTTCGCTCATATAAAATTCGTGGTGCCTATAACATGCTAAGCAGCCTGGCACCTGAAAAATTGACGAACGGGGTAGTATGTGCAAGTGCAGGCAATCATGCGCAGGGCTTTGCCCTTTCCTGCAAAAAATTAAATGTAAAGGGTGTAGTCTTCATGCCCTTTTTTACACCCAATCAAAAAGTAAAACAAACAAAAATGTTTGGTGAGGATATGATTGAAGTGGTATTGGTAGGCGACACATTTGATGATTGTGCTTTTGCCGCAAAAAAATATACCGAAGAACATGGAATGACTTTTATTCCCCCGTTTGACGACTATAAAATTATTGAAGGACAGGCCACGGTTGGGGTTGAAATATTTGAAGAACTATCTACGGTTGATTTCATCTTTTTACCTGTTGGCGGGGGTGGTTTGGCTGCAGGTGTTGGCAGCTATTTTAAAACGGTAAGTCCGAACACAAAAATAATTGGGTTGGAGCCTGAGGGTGCTCCATCCATGTTAAGAGCATTTGAAGCCGGGCATCCCGTAACACTCGATACTATTGAACGTTTTGTGGATGGTGCTGCGGTAAAGCGGGTAGGCGATCTTACTTATAACATTTGTAAAGATGTTGTAGACGAAATGCACCTGGTTGCCGAGGGAAAAGTATGCTCAACTATATTAAAACTGTACAACGAAAATGCGATTGTAGTGGAACCGGCAGGTGCCCTGGCCATTGCTGCTTTGGATGATTATGACGAACAAATAAAGGGCAAGAATGTAGTTTGTATTGTAAGCGGAAGCAATAACGATATTGAAAGAATGCAGGAGATAAAGGAACGCTCTTTACAATACGAAGGTTTAAAACATTACTTCCTCATCAGCTTTGCACAACGTCCCGGCGCTCTTAAAGAATTTGTTAATCACGTACTTGGACCTACGGACGACATTACCCGGTTTGAGTACATGCAAAAGCACAACAAAGAGTCCGGCCCGGCATTGGTTGGCATTGAGCTGAAAGCCAAAAGAGATTACGATGCTTTATTAAGCAACTTTAACAAGTTTAATGTTAACTATACCGAGTTGAGTAAGAACGATAATCTGTATGGTTACCTTGTTTAATATGAACAGTTGTTAGTAATCTATTTCAAGTAAAGATGATAATTTTAGGGTTCGTGTTTTTTGAGATATTCTCAAGTAAACGTTTAACGATTGCAAGCCTGCGGGTTTTTATTTCAAAACTATAACCATAAGTGTATGACAGGCCAGGGACTTTACGATCCGGCATTTGAACATGATGCATGCGGCATTGGCTTCATTGCCAATATCAAAAGCAATAAATCGCACCAAATTGTTTCAGATGCATTAACCATTCTCGAAAACATGGAGCACCGCGGTGCTTGTGGATGCGAGAACAATACGGGTGATGGCGCCGGTATAACCATTCAGACACCACATGAATTTTTCTTTGATGAATGCTTAAAGCAAGGGGTGCATTTACCTGCATTTGGTAAATATGCTGCAGGTACTATTTTTTTTCCAAAAGATCTTCCACTGCGTGAAGAGTGCCGCAACATTTTTAACCGTGCTGCAGAAAAACTGGGCCTCGAGATAATTCATTACCGTAAAGTGCCGGTTAACCAAACTGATATTGGCCAAACCGCCTTATCTGTTGAACCAGAAATTGAGCAGGTATTTGTAGCATGTCCCGATCATATTTCAAACACCGATGAGTTTGAAAGAAAGTTGTTTGTTCTGCGCAACTATACCAGTCATACCATCAATAACACTGTTAAGAAAGATGAGATAGGTTTTTACATCTCATCACTTTCGCACAAAATAATTATTTACAAAGGCCAGCTTACCAGTACACAGTTACGCCACTATTATACCGACTTAAGCGATAAGCGTATCGTATCGGCCTTTGGCCTGGTACATTCACGTTTTGCTACCAACACCTTCCCTTCATGGAAGTTGGCGCAGCCATTCCGTTATATAGCTCACAATGGAGAGATCAACACCGTACAGGGTAATTTAAACTGGCTGAAGACCAGCGAAAAAGGGTTTAAATCTCCGTTGTTTACCCCCGAAGAAATCGACATGATTTTACCGGTGGTTTCGGGTATGCAATCTGACTCTGCCTGTTTGGATAACATGATTGAACTGCTTACACTAACGGGTCGCTCGCTGCCACACGTAATGATGATGCTGATTCCTGAGGCATGGGATGGCAACGAACAAATGGACCCCGTAAAAAAAGCATTTTACGAGTACCATGCATCCTTCATGGAGCCCTGGGATGGCCCTGCCTCCATATCTTTTACCGATGGAAAAATTATTGGTGCTACTCTTGACAGAAATGGACTTCGCCCATCGAGGTATTGCATTACAACCGACGACCGCGTAGTGTTGGCATCCGAAACCGGCGTATTACCCATTGATCCAAAACTTATAAAAGAGAAAGGAAGATTACAACCGGGTAAAATGTTTGTGGTGGACCTGGAGAATGGAAAAATCATTAGCGACCAGGAATTAAAACAAACCATTTGCTCGCAAAAACCTTACAGCGAGTGGCTGAATAAATACAAGATCAGGCTGGAAGAACTGCCTGAACCACGTGTGTTGTTTACACACCTGGAGCACGACCAGATTTTTAAATATCAAAAGGCATTTGGCTATTCAACAGAAGATTTGGAGATGATCATTTCGCCAATGGCTTTGGATGGTAAAGAGCCATTAGGTTCTATGGGTAACGATGTGCCACTGGCTATACTAAGCGATCAGCCTCAGCACCTAAGTAGTTATTTTAAGCAATTGTTTGCACAGGTTACCAATCCCCCAATCGATCCTATAAGGGAGCGTCTGGTAATGTCGCTGGTAACTTTTGCCGGCAGTAATGGCAACCTGCTGGTTGAAGATCCGCTGGCTTGTCATAGTGTTGCTTTAAAGCATCCAGTATTAAGTAATCATGAACTGGAGCAAATACGCAGCATTGATACAGGCATCTTCCAGGCTAAAACTTTACAATGCTATTTTAGGGCCGATGGTAAACCCGGTTCATTACAAAAAGGTATAGATAGGTTATGTCGCTACGCTACAGACTCTGTAGAAGATGGTTTTAAGGTGTTAATCCTTTCTGATCGTGCTATTGACAGCGATCATGCTCCCATACCTTCTTTGCTTGCTACAGCCGCCGTACACCATCATTTAATAAGAAAAGGTTTTAGGGGAGAAGTTGGGGTGATTGTAGAAGCGGGAGACGTTTGGGAAGTGCATCACTTTGCTTGTCTTATCGGATTTGGAGCAACCGCTATCAATCCCTACCTGGCCTTGTCAACCATCCGCGATCTTAAACTCAACAACAAGCTGGGTACAACTCTCGACATAGATTACCTGAAAAAGAACTACATAAAAGCAGTAAATGACGGGTTGTTAAAAGTGTTCTCTAAAATGGGCATTTCTACTTTACAGTCGTACCAGGGAGCCCAGATATTTGAAATTGTCGGTATCAATAAATCGGTGGTCGACAAATGCTTTACCGGCGCAACCAGCCGTATTGAGGGAGTTGGATTTGATGAGATTGCAAAAGAGGCATTGGCCAAACATTTTGTTGCTTTTAGCAAAAAGGAAAAACCATTTGAGCGGCTTGCAGAAGGGGGCGTATATGAATGGAGAAAGAAAGGTGAGTTTCACATGTTCAATCCGCAGACCATTCACCTGCTGCAGTATTCAACCCGTATGAAGGATTACGGCGTGTTTAAGAAATACTCAAAGTTGGTTAATGATCAAAGTGAGAAAGCATGCACATTACGAAGCCTCTTTCAATTTGAACCCAACAGGCCATCCATCTCCATTGACGAAGTTGAACCAGCAGAAAATATTTACAAACGCTTTGCTACCGGTGCTATGAGCTTCGGCTCAATTAGTCATGAGGCACATTCGACTTTAGCTATTGCCATGAACCGCTTAGGCGGCAAAAGCAATACCGGCGAAGGCGGAGAAGACGAAATGCGCTATGAGATAATGCCCAATGGTGACACTATGCGGTCAGCTATTAAACAGGTTGCCTCGGGCAGGTTTGGAGTAACAAGCTACTATCTTACCATGGCCAACGAGTTGCAAATAAAAATGGCACAGGGCGCCAAGCCGGGTGAAGGTGGCCAACTTCCGGGTCATAAAGTTGACGAGTGGATTGGTAAAGTTCGCCATGCTACACCGGGTGTGGGATTGATATCACCTCCCCCGCACCACGACATATATTCTATTGAAGATTTAGCCCAATTAATATTCGATTTAAAGAATGCCAACCGCGAAGCACGTATCAATGTTAAGCTGGTTTCGAAAGCCGGTGTGGGTACCATAGCTGCAGGTGTGGTAAAAGCAAAAGCAGATGTGGTGTTGATTGCCGGCCACGATGGTGGTACAGGTGCATCTCCAATAAGTTCAATAAAACATGCCGGTTTGCCGTGGGAATTAGGTTTAGCCGAAACCCACCAAACCCTTGTGAAAAATAAATTACGCAGCAGGGTGGTGGTTCAAACCGATGGCCAGTTAAAAACAGGCCGTGATGTTGCGATTGCCACTTTACTGGGCGCCGAAGAATGGGGTGTGGCAACAGCAGCACTCGTTGTTGAAGGTTGTATCATGATGCGCAAATGCCATTTAAATACCTGCCCCGTTGGTGTGGCTACGCAAGACCCTGAGCTTCGTAAACGTTTTACAGGAGATGCAGAACATGTGGTCAATTTCTTCAAATTTATTACTGAAGAGTTACGGGAGATAATGGCTGAAATGGGCTTTAGAACCATTAACGAAATGGTGGGCCAGGTCGATTGCCTTGAGTCGAGACATAATATTAACCACTGGAAATATAGCAAACTAGATCTATCGCCTGTGCTATACAAACAGCCCGCAGATGCAGAAACCGGGTTGTACAACCAGGAAGAACAAGACCACGGCATGGCTGACATCCTGGATTGGAAATTATTAAAAGCTGCCGAACCTGCTTTGGCAAACAAGCAAAAAGTTACAGCCAATTTTAATATTCAAAATACAGATAGAACTGCTGGTACTTTGCTTTCTAACGAAATCTCTAAGAAATACAAATCTGAAGGATTACCTGCTGATACTATACATTTTAAATTTACCGGCACCGCAGGACAAAGCTTTGGTGCCTTTAATACAAACGGTGTAACTCTTGAGCTTGAAGGCGATGCCAACGACTATTTTGGTAAAGGCTTGTCAGGTGCTAAGCTGGTTATTTACCCATCGTTACAGGCAGGTTTTGTACCCGAAGAAAACATTATTATTGGCAATGTTGCCTTTTACGGCGCTACCTCAGGTACTGCCTATATAAGGGGTAAAGCGGGTGAACGTTTTGCCGTGCGTAACTCCGGTGTCAATGCCGTTGTGGAAGGTGTAGGCGATCATGGATGTGAATATATGACGGGTGGACGGATAGTGATTTTGGGAGATACGGGTAGAAACTTTGCTGCAGGCATGAGTGGTGGATTGGCCTATGTGTACGATGTAAAGGGCACTTTCGAATCGCTTTGCAATAAAGAAATGGTTGACCTGGACCCGGTGGGTGATGAGGATGTGTACGAATTAAAACTGATGATTGAAGACCATTTTAGAAACACCCAAAGCAGTGTTGCAAAATTTGTATTAAACGATTTTGATAACCAGCTTAAGAATTTTATAAAGGTATTTCCGAAGGATTATAAGAAAGTTTTGTTGGAAATGAGGTACACGCAAACGGAAAATTCAGAGAAGAAGAATGTTTAGCCAACGGCAAGTTCTTAGGGCAACATTGTTGTGTTATTTAAATTCCGATTGGTCGGAACTCTCTTGTACTTGTAGTTTTTCAGGAAACAATCCAACACGTAAGTATGAACCTATTTTAGAATCCACGGAACAATGTAGGTCCGGTGTTCAAGAGATGTTGAAATTAATTAGTTTGTCGGCTCCGATTATTTGGTAGTTCAATACTCAGAAAAAAGTACAAGAGTGCGATCCCGCAAGTATGTCGGAGCAGGCAGCAAGAATGTTAAAGAACGATCAGCCCCCGGGACACAAAATTTAAAATGATTTTTCAACTCCCAATTTGCTGAAGTTGGGCGAATAATTTAAGAATATGGGTAAGCCTACAGGTTTTATGGAGTTTACAAGGGAGCTGCCACAAAAAAGAGCAGTTGAAGAACGACTATTTGATTACAATGAATTTGTAAAACGGTACGAAAACGAAAAACTGAACTCGCAGGCTGCACGGTGTATGGACTGCGGGGTTCCGTTTTGCCATAATGGTTGTCCCTTAGGCAACCTGATACCAGATTTTAATGATGCGGTTTACCGGCAGAATTGGGAAGAGGCTTACGAGATTCTCTCGGCTACCAATAATTTTCCTGAGTTTACTGGCAGGGTTTGTCCCGCCCCTTGCGAAAGCAGTTGCGTATTGGGTATAAACCAACCACCGGTTACCATTGAAGAAATTGAAAAGCACATTATTGAAGTTGCTTTTGATAAAGGGCTGGTTAAGGCTCATAAATCAATCAATCGTACCGGTAAAAAAGTAGCTGTTGTAGGTTCAGGTCCTGCTGGTTTGGCTGCTGCAGCCCAGTTAAATTATGCGGGCCATACGGTTACAGTATACGAAAGAGATGATGCACCGGGAGGATTGCTGCGTTATGGCATCCCGGATTTTAAATTGGAGAAATGGGTTATTGACCGCAGGATTAAATTGCTTGAAGAAGAAGGTATTGTCTTCAAGTGCAATGCTGAGGTAGGTAAAAATGTTAGTATTAATGATTTGTTACGTACCAATAATGCCCTTGTATTAGCAGGCGGTTCCACCATTCCACGCGATTTAAACATTCCGGGCAGGCATCTTAACGGTATCTCTTATGCAATGGATTTTTTAAAGCAGCAAAATCAAAGGGTTAATAACAACGAGGTAGAAAACAATTTACTTGCCGGTGGTAAAAATATTGTAGTAATAGGAGGTGGAGATACAGGCAGTGATTGCGTAGGAACCTCTAACCGTCATTTAGCCAAATCAATAACACAATTTGAATTGTTACCTAAACCGCCAGAGAAGCGCACGGATCATATGCCATGGCCTACGTATCCAATGACCCTTAAAACAACCAGCTCTCACGAAGAAGGTGCAGACCGCCGCTGGGCAGTAGCCACAAAAGAATTTATTGGTGATGAGAATGGAAATCTTAAAGCGTTGAAGATTGTAGAGCTGGAGTGGAAACTCACTACAGACGGAAGGCCCGCACAGTTCGTAGAAATACCAGGAACGGAACATGAAATTCCATGTGAACTGGCTTTGCTGGCAATGGGTTTTGTGCATCCACAACATACCGGATTGGTTAATGAACTGGGAGTAGAATTAGATGAGCGGGGAAACGTAAAGGCAACTGATAAGGAATACCAAACCAGTATACAAAGGATATTTTCAGCAGGGGATATGAGGCGGGGGCAGTCGCTTGTAGTATGGGCAATTAACGAAGGAAGAGAATGTGCTGCAAAGGTGGACGAATATTTATCTGCCTAAAGAAAATTTCACTTTTAAATTTTTATAAGTTGCTCAAAGGGCAACTTTTTTTGTGCCTCATAAATTTGAAAGTAAATAATTAAAATAATTTAATCAATACTGTTCAATTAGTTACAAAACTTTCGGATTTACTGAAGGGGATATTATAAAAGTTGTATATTTAATATTAAATAAATAAAAATATATTGTGTTAGTTTATTCAGTCGGAAAAAATTTATAATTTTCCAGTATATTAATACATAAAATATTTTTTAATATTTAAATGCCCCACTTGTATGATCACGTTTTCTTTTAAAAATTTAGCCCCGTTTTTATTCCTGGCCTTTATTGCAGTCGCAGCCATTTTCATCCCCGCTGTAGCCGACTTTGATGGTTCAAAAATTTACAGCGGTTCTGACATTGCATGGATGATTGTTGCCACCGCACTGGTTTTTTTAATGACCCCTGGCCTGGCTTTTTTTTACGGAGGAATGGTACATCGTAAAAATGTGATTTCTACTATGATCAAAAGCGTAGTAGCAGCCGGAGTTGTAAGTGTATTATGGATCACCGTTGGTTTCAGCCTTAGTTTCGGCGACACAATTGGTGGTTTTATTGGGAATCCAACCACCTTCTTATTCTTTAAAGGGGTTAATTCAGGTGCACCCATTTTACAAGGTGCTGCAGGGCCTATGACCATTCCTTTGACATTGTTTGCATTATTCCAATTAATGTTTGCAATTATTACCCCGGGTCTTGTAGTAGGTGCTGTAGCCGAAAGGATCAAGTTTACATCTTACATAGTATTTATTTGTTTGTTTAGCTTATTAGTATATGCACCATTGGCGCATTGGACATGGCATCCCTCAGGATTTTTGTTTAAGATGGGTGTGTTAGACTTTGCCGGTGGTACTGTTGTACATATTTCAGCTGGTTGTGCCGCTCTTGCCGGGGCTTTGGTTTTAAAGCGCAGAAAAGTACACATGGAACACCAGGAAATTCCACCAGCTAACATTCCTTACGTTTTAATAGGTACGGGTTTACTTTGGTTTGGCTGGTTTGGATTTAATGCAGGTTCAGCTTTAGGTGCAAATTCGTTAGCGGTTTCAGCTTTTGCAACAACTAATACTGCTGCTGCAGCTGCGGGTTTATCATGGATGTTTTTTGATGTGGTTCGTGGTAAAAAACCTTCAGTGCTTGGTTTTTGCATAGGAGCGGTGGTTGGTCTTGTAGCAATTACACCGGCTGCAGGTTTTGTAGCCATCCCCCAAAGTATTTTTATCGGTTTTGTTGCAGCAATTATCTCAAACCTTGCGGTTTATTACAAATCAAAAACAGGCCTTGATGATACTTTGGATGTATTTCCGTGCCATGGTTTAGGTGGTATGGTCGGTATGCTAATGACCGGGATATTTGCAACTAAAACTGTAAATGCAGCAGGTGCCGATGGTTTGTTTTATGGTAATTCAGCTTTCTTCTTTACACAATTAAAGGGAATGCTGATAGTAGTAACTTATAGCTTTGTAGTTTCTTACGCAATATTTAAACTAATAAATCTTATTCAACCACTGCGTGTAAGTGTTGAAGACGAAGAAATGGGTCTTGATGCCAGTCAGCACAATGAGAAGTACCTGCAGGGAACTTTATTAGTTCATTCAAATGGTGTTGATAGGGAAGAAAAAGCTATGGCTTAATTCTTAAAAATAATCTCTCCAATAATATTTTCGTGATTGTAGTTGCATATTTCTTGCAGCTACAATCACTTTAATTGATGTCGCTTTGCTTGCTGTTTTAAATGCTTACCCAGGACATCTTGTATTCAATATTTTATAGATAAGACCGGTTACACAATTGCTTTGCTTGCCATAATAAGCTGAAACGCTTTTCAGAAAATCATTTTACACTTAAAACAAATCAAAATGTCAAGAAAATTCTTTTCTGCCTGCTTAGCATTATGTATATCGGTAATCGCTTACCCGCAAGATTCAAGTAAACCCTCAGGACCCACAATTACTGGCTCCGTTGATGCTTATTACCGATACAACTTTTCAAATCCTGTACCGGTACCCGGCACTGTTATAACCAACGTAAATAATTATACAAGCTTCACCAATTCGCATAAGTCGTACGAGTTGGGTATGGCAAGTATTAAAGCCGATCACAGCTTTGGTAAAACAAGTGCAACCATCGACCTGGGATTTGGAAAAAGAGCCGAGGAGTTTGCTTATGGCGATCTTTCAAACTCAACATTGTTTGCAATCAAACAAGCTTATGTAAGCTATGCTGTTAGCGATAAATTAAAGTTAACCATGGGTAAATGGGCAACCCATATTGGTTACGAATTGGTAGATGCTTATTTAAACAGGAATTACAGCATGAGCTATATGTTCTCCTACGGGCCGTTTGCTCATACCGGTGTAAAAGCTGACATTAGTTTGGGTGGAAAAAGTAGTTTAATGGTGGGTGTTGCCAACCCTACCGATATTGTTTCAACTACAACATCCCGCAAATTCGGCATTGCACAATTTGCAACCGCCAGCAGCAATAGTAAGTTCAAAGCATACCTTAACTACCAGGGTTCTTATGGCGGATCCTTCAATCTTACCCAGTTCGACCTGGTATTGACACAAGCTGTAACTGATAAATTTAGTTTAGGCTACAACGGAACGGTACAGTCTGTTAAGCCAAACAGTGGTGAAGGTGATAGCTGGTGGGGTTCTGCGCTTTATGTAAACGTTGATCCAACAAGTACATTTGGCATAACCCTACGTGGCGAATATTTTGACAACAAAAAAGCAATTGTGTTAGCGCCTTCAACCAGTATATTGGCGCTCACCTTATCACCAAATATCAAGCTGGGAAATTTAACTATTATCCCGGAATTAAGATATGAGAGTGCCAAAGCTGCTATTTATACAAAGAGCAAAGGTGGCGCAAGCAAAAACACTTCTTCAGCGATACTTGCTGCTGTGTACCATTTTTAGTGCTTAACATAATTTATTATGCAAAAATCGCCTTTCGAAAGAAGAGCGATTTTTTTTTGCCTTTAAAAGCAGGGTCCTTTATTGTTTTATACATACATTTTTCTCATTGTCATTCACCGGCAAGCGTAGCGCCTTGTAAACCAATTTTATCACCACATGATATATCATTCCTGACTTTTAACCGCTCCTTCAATTTTTATTTTCAGCTACAACACCTGTTGCCAATTCATATTTGTAGTTCAATTAAATACGCCTATTAAATTTTTTACTACCTTAGTCCGGTTCGTATCATTTTGAATAAAGTCACCAGACATATCAATCCTGCACTCCAGTCTGTCTTAAAAAGCGGATGTGTTTACAATTTTACCATCTTTACCATTATTACGACCCTTTAAGGGTTGTACATTTCCATATCACCTCCGGGCAATAGCCGCTTAAACCTTCAGGGTAACAACAAACATTCTATAAAAAAGTCTATATAAATTATTGGGTATGCAAGTATTAAAATTTGGGGGCAGTTCTGTAGCAACAGCAGAAAATATTGAAAAGGTTGTTTCGATTGTGCAAGAAAAAAGTAAAGCTGATAAAACCATTGTTGTGGTTTCAGCTTTGGGTGGAATAACAGATATTTTATTATCGTGCGGAGCGCTTGCAGCTAAGGGAAATGAAGACTATCGCCTGCAATTACAGGCAGCCGAAGCAAGACACCTTGAGACAGTTAAAAGTTTGATACCTGTAACCAGGCAAAGCAGAATTTTAAGCCAGGTAAAAAAGCAGTGTAACGAGCTGGAGGACATTTGCAACGGCATCTTTTTATTAAGAGAATTATCCCTTGTTACCAAAGACCGTATCGTAAGTTATGGTGAGTTGCTTTCCTCGCAAATTATTGCAGCAAAGTTTGAATCGCTTGGTGTTGCAGCGGGTTGGAAAGATTCCCGTGAAATGATTGTAACGGATAGTAATCATACCAATGCAGCAGTTGACTTTTTAATCACCAATAAAAACATTGGCGATTATTTTGCAGCAGACAATGCACAGGTAACAGTATTGCCAGGCTTTATTGCTGCCGATGCAAACGGCTATACCACCACATTAGGCCGCGGTGGCAGCGATTACACAGCAGCCATTGTAGCTGCGGCTTTAAACGCAACCAATTTTGAAATCTGGACCGATGTTTCGGGTATGATGACCGCTGATCCAAGACTGGTATCCACTGCTAAGGTAATTCCGCATATATCTTACCAGGAAGCCATGGAGTTATCGCATTTTGGTGCAAAAGTTATTTACCCGCCCACCATACAGCCGGTAATGAAAAAGCAAATTCCGGTGTGGATAAAAAATACATTTTCGCCCAATGATGAAGGAACCATCATCGAAAGTGCCACCGTTAAAAATGGCAACAGCATCAGGGGTATATCCAGCATAAACTCCGTTGTATTATTAAGTCTCGAAGGAAGTGGAATGATTGGCATCCCCGGCTTTTCAAAACGGTTATTCGAATCATTGGCAAGTGAGAAAATCAATGTTATTCTTATAACACAGGGCTCTTCAGAACACTCTATATGCGTAGGTATAGACGAAAGAAATGCAGACCTCGCCAAAAAAACTATTGATGCCTCTTTTGCCCACGAAATTGAAACCGGCAAAGTGGAACCTTTAAATGTTGAAAGAGATCTTTCCATAATAGCTCTTGTGGGCGACAACATGAAGAGCCATACAGGCATCAGCGGTAAAATGTTTGGTGCTTTAGGCAGGAATGGTGTAAACGTAAGAGCCATAGCACAGGGCTCCAGCGAAAGAAATATTTCGGCTGTTATTTCCATGCCCGATGTAAAAAAGGCACTCAACGTTTTGCACGAGGAGTTTTTTGAAACTACCTATAAACAGATCAACCTTTTTATTGCGGGTGTGGGTAATGTGGGCAGCAGGCTGATAGCACAATTGCGCCAGCAAAACGATTACCTGCAAAAAAATATGCGGTTACAAATCCGTGTCATTGGTATAGCCAACAGCAAAAAAATGTTGTTTAACGAGGATGGTATAGATACCGCCAACTGGAAAAACGATCTGGAAAACGGCGTTGCTATGGATCTGAATGCTTTCATCGAAACCATTCGTAACATGAACATGCGTAACTCCGTGTTTGCCGATGTTACAGCCAATAGCGACCTTGCTGGTATGTACGATAGGTTACTTGAAAAGAGCATAGCCGTAGTTGCTTGTAATAAAGTAGCCTGTTCATCTTCCTACCAATATTATACACGTCTTAAAGATCTTGCACGTGAATTTAATGCTCCGTTTTTGTTTGAAACCAATGTGGGAGCAGGTTTGCCGGTAATAGGTTCATTAAACGATTTGATACGTAGTGGCGATAGCGTTAATCGTATTGAAGCGGTATTAAGTGGTACCCTCAACTTCGTTTTCAACAATTACAACGGTACACAAACCTTTGCAGAGGTAGTAAAACAGGCGCAGGACGAAGGCTATACAGAACCTGATCCCCGCCTGGATTTAAGCGGTAAAGATGTAATGCGTAAGATTATGATACTTGCCAGGGAGGCCGGCGAAAGCCTGGAGATGGAAGATATATCAAACAACACCTTTATGCCACCATCGTGCATGGAAGGAAGCGTTGGTGACTTTTATAAAGAAATGGCAAAGCACGAAGACCACTTTAAAAATTTGTACAATGAAGCAAGCAAGGCAGGCAATAAATTAAAGTTTGTTGCCCGTTACCAAAACGGTAAAGCCTCA
>JBBQVY010000082.1:0-19248 GCA_038211085.1 Chitinophagales bacterium
AACAAACGCATTTAAAAAGAGTGTTGATTTGAGAGAAGGAGCGGTGCCTTTTGTATTTTACGAAGGTCCGCCCAGTGCCAATGGTATGCCCGGTATACATCACGTAATCAGCCGTACATTAAAAGATTTGGTGTGCCGTTACAAAACCATGCAGGGGTTCCAGGTAAAACGTAAAGGCGGATGGGATACACATGGTTTACCCGTAGAGTTGGGCGTTGAAAAAATGCTGGGCATCACCAAAGAAGATATTGGCAAGACCATTTCTGTTGCCGAATACAATGAGACTTGTCGCCGTGAGGTATTGAAATATAAAGACAAGTGGGATGACATTACCACTAAAATGGGATATTGGGTAGACCTGGATAACCCCTATATCACCTTTAAAAACGAATACATTGAAAGCCTTTGGTGGGTATTAAAGCAATTATATACCAAGGGTTATTTATACGAAAGTGTTAGCATACAACCATACAGTCCGGCTGCGGGTACCGGTTTAAGTTCTCACGAGCTTAACCAACCGGGTACATATAAAGACGTAAAAGATACCAGTGTAGTCGCCATGTTTCGCCTTGTAGACAATGCAGCCAGGCACAATCCATTTGCAGAAAAATTACTTTCAACTGTAGATGCCGCTTCAAAGAACCCCCTTTCGGGGGGCAGTGGGTCAACCGTTCCAGAGAACCCCCTTTCGGGGGGCAGGGGGGCCGTCTTCTTTTTAGCCTGGACTACAACTCCCTGGACATTGCCATCAAACCTTGGTTTGACGGTTGGGCCCAATATTGACTACGTTTTGGTTCAAACCTTCAACCCATATACACATCTCCCGGTAAATGTAATTTTGGCAAACAGCCTAATTGGTAAGTATTTTAAGCCTGAAGGCGAACAGGCAAACTTCGAAGATTACAAGCCTGAAGACAAAATTCTGCCCTGGAAAATTTTGGATCGTTTCAAGGGAAGTCAGTTGGAAGGATTAGAGTATGAGCAATTGCTTCCGTTCGAGGCCAATTCATTACAAAAAATACAGGAGATCACGCCAGGTGCAAACCCTTTTAGAATTTTGTTGGGCGATTTTGTAACGACCGAAGACGGTACCGGTATAGTACATACTGCCCCGGCTTTTGGGGCAGATGACTTTAAAGTGGGTTCTAAATATGGCATTGGCATCCTCACCATGGTAGATCGTGCTGGCAAATTTGTTGATGGCCTGGGAGAATTTAGCAACCGTTATGTAAAAGATTATAAAGACGAAGATGGATACCAGGATGTAAACGTAGATATTTCTGTAAAGCTCAAAAAGGAAAACCGTGCCTTTAAAGTTGAAAAATATGAGCACAGCTATCCGCATTGCTGGCGTACCGACAAACCGGTTTTGTATTACCCGCTGGATGCCTGGTTCATCAAAACCACGGCAGTTAAAGAAAGAATGGTGGAGCTGAACAAAACTATCAATTGGAAACCAAAGTCAACCGGTGAGGGGCGTTTTGGTAACTGGTTGGAGAATATGGTGGATTGGAACCTCAGCCGTAGCAGGTATTGGGGCACACCGCTACCCATTTGGAAAACGGAGGACGGGTCGGAGCAGTTGTGCATAGGCTCCATTGAAGAATTGAACTCAGGAATTAGAAAAGCAAGCGAGGTATTAGGCGGGGATGTAAATAAAAATTACCTCCATGAAGGAATTCTTGATCTACACAAACCTTATGTAGACGACATAATCCTCGTAAGTGAAAATGGCAAACCTATGCGCCGGGTTCCGGATCTCGTAGATGTTTGGTTCGATAGTGGTGCCATGCCTTTTGCTCAGTGGCATTTTCCTTTTGAAAACCAACAAGAGTTTGCGAATACTTACCCGGCAGACTTTATCGCCGAAGGTGTAGACCAGACCAGGGGTTGGTTTTATACCCTGCATGCGATTAGCGCATTAATAAAGGAGAGTGTACAGGAGGAGTTAAGTAAGAATGGAATTGAGGCTAATGATGAAAAATATCCGGGACTTGCTTATAAAACCGTCGTTTCAAACGGCCTGGTGTTGGATAAGAACGGGGTTAAAATGAGCAAACGCCTTGGCAACATTGTCGATCCATTTTCAACTATTGAAAAATACGGCGCCGATGCCACCCGTTGGTACCTGATAACAAATGCCAGCCCGTGGGACAGCCTAAAGTTTGACCTGGGCGGCATACAGGAAATTCAGCGTAAGTTTTTTGGTACCTTATATAATACATACCAGTTTTTTGCCTTGTACTCAAATGTTGATGGGTTTGCGTTTAAAGAAGCATACATCCCCGTAAAAGAACGGCCCGAAATTGATCAATGGATACTTTCTTCGCTTAACAGCCTGGTAAAAAACGTGACTGCCAGCATGGACGATTATGAGCCTACCCAGGCCGGAAGAGCTATTGAAGATTTTGTTGATGAACAATTGAGTAATTGGTATGTAAGACTTTGTCGCCGCCGGTTTTGGAAAGGAGAGTATGAGCATGACAAAATCTGTGCTTACCAAACTTTATATGAGTGCCTTGAGATGGTGTTACGTCTAATGGCACCCATTTCTCCATTTTTCAGCGAAGCCATATTTGGCAACCTGAATGCTGTTGCTCAAAGATTTAAAGTGGAGAGCATCCATCATGCAGATTACCCGGTTGCGGATAGTTCCGTAATTGATACAGGACTGGAAGAGAGAATGCAGTTGGCACAAGACATAAGTTCACTTGTGCTGAGCCTTCGTAAAAAAGTAAACATTAAAGTAAGGCAGCCGTTACAAAAAGTCTTAATTCCAGCTTTAAATGCCGGCATGCAGAGCCAGATTGAAAAAGTTGAGGATTTAATCAAGAGTGAAGTAAACGTAAAACAAATAGAATATCTAACCCAGACGGAGGGTTTTATCAATAAAAAGATAAAACCAAACTTTGTTGCTTTGGGTAAAAGGTTGGGTGCCAAAATGAAAGCTGTCAATAATGCATTGCTATCTTTTAATCAATCTCAAATTTCAGATTTTGAAAAATCGGGAGAAACAACACTTTCTGTGGACGGTGCTGAAATAAAATTGCTTCTGAATGAAGTAGATATTCTTGCTGAAGATATTCCGGGTTGGAGTGTGGCCAGCAAAGGAAATCTGACAATTGCTTTGGATATAACATTAACTGATAGCTTGTTAAGAGAAGGGGAAGCCAGGGAATTTGTAAACAGGATCCAGAATATTCGCAAGGAAAGTGGTTTTGAACTTACGGACCGTATTAATCTAGTGGTTGAGGAAAACACATCCTTAAGAACTTCTATTAATGAATATAAAAACTATATTTGCGCGGAAATTTTGGCAGATAACATTGACTTCGCCGGTACTTTGACTGATGGAATTCTTTTGGAGGTAAATGAAAACAAGCTAAAAGTGAGTGTAACAAAAAAAGCATAAGCTTATGGCTAAAAAGCAACCCTTAAAATTGGCAAAAACTACCTCAAAACCTTTGGCTCAGCCTAAAAAAGCTATGCCGGTTAAAAAAACAGCCCCAGTCAAAAAGACGTTGCCGGCAAAAAAGGCAGTACCGGTTAAAAAAACTGCTCAGGTAAAAAAAGTTGCTCCTGCCAAAGCCGCAGTAAAAAATACGCCGATATCGGCAGCAAAAAAGATAGTTCCACCAAAAAAGGCTGACACTATCCCGGTAAAGAAAGCTGTACAACAAGCTGGTAAAGTAATTGCTGATAAGAAAACAGCAGTTAAAACAAGCAACACATTAAAGGCACCGCAAAAAGTGGCGTCTAAAAAAATAGTAGCAGAAGTGAAAAAAAGCAATAACACAGAAAAGGCGAAGGCAACAATTAAACTAGCAGCCAAACCGGAAGCAGTGGCTCCGGCCCCGGTCAGAGCGGCAAATGCAAAGAATTTAGGTACTCAAAAGTCAGTAATTGTTCCACCTAAACCTGCAGTAAATCCAAAACCGGAGAAGGTAGTGGAAAAAAAAGCTGACGGTAAGCCTTCAAAGCCGGTGGTTATTCCTAAAACTTCAACAGACAAAAAAGTTACCTACGAGCCTGATTTTACTAAAAGCGTTTTAGATACACCTGAGCCGGTTATATCTACCGGTCCCATTATGCGTTACAGCGATACAGATTTGACCGAGTTTAGAGACCTGATCAATAAGAAACTGGATGCTGCTAAAAAGGAACTGGGCTACCTGCAGGGGTTAATCACCCGTAAAGATGAAATGGGCGGCGACGAAAGTGACAACCGTTACATGACTATGGAAGATGGTAGTATGAGTATGGAAAGAGAGCAATTGAGCCAGATGGCCAGCAGGCAAATTACTTTCATCGACCATTTGGAAAAGGCTATCATGCGTATTGAGAACAAGACTTATGGTATTTGTAGGGTAACAGGAAAACTAATTGACAAAGCCCGTTTACGTGCAGTGCCTCATGCCACGTTAAGCATGGAAGCTAAGCTGGGTATTACCAAATAAATTCTAAATACTTTATTAATACAAGAGGAGGCTTCGGTTTCCTCTTTTTTTATTTCCAGAATTGCCTACAATATTACTTCATCCACAAAAAACCTTTAACTTAAACCCTTAATCTTTCTAACATAAATGGATTGAATACCCTTGTATTTCTACTGCCATATAAAACGATAACATGAAAAATTCCAGGAGAAGTTTTGTAAAAAATTTGGGTGGATCTGTAATGGCCCTTTCTTTAGGTTCAACCGTTTCGGCTTCTGAAGTGTCCGAACGTGTAACACTTAAGTCAGGTGCCTTTGTAGCTTCAAAAGATAAAGTTAGGATCGGGCTAATAGGCTCCGGTATCATCGGTCATTACGATACCGACACTGCTTTAAATGTTGAAGGGGTTGAACTCGTTGCTGTATGTGATTTATATACAGGCCGTCTTGACCGTGCAAAAGAAAAGTGGGGTAGCCAAATGTACACAACCCGCGACTACCGTGAGTTGCTGGCCAGGCAGGATGTAGATGCCGTGTTGATCTGTACGCCAGATCACTGGCACCAGAAAATCGCAATTGATGCAATGAATGCCGGTAAGCATGTGTATTGCGAAAAACCAATGGTTCAAAAAATACCCGATGGCCAGGCAATTATTGATACCCAGAAAAAAACCGGCAAGGTGTTCCAGGTGGGTAGCCAGCGTGCCAGTAGTGTAGCAATTTTGGAAGCAAAAAAATATTTTGAGCAGGGTGTTATTGGTGAGTTGACCTATGTTCAGGCTTTTTGCGACCGCTCAGATGCTAAAGGTGCATGGCAGTATTCTATTCCTACCGATGCTTCGCCCGAGACCATTGACTTTGATAAATTTTTAGGTTCAGCCCCTAAAGTTCCTTTTGATGCTACCCGGTTTTTCAGGTGGCGTAATTACAAAGATTATGGAACCGGCTCAGCCGGAGATTTAATTGTACACCTGCTAACCGGTCTGCATACCATTACAGGATCGCAGGGACCCAATAAAATTTCTGCTCTTGGCGAAATAAATTATTGGAAAGATGGCAGGGATGCTTACGACCTCATTAACTCCTTAATGACTTACCCCAAAACTCAAACGTTACCTGAATACCAGGTTTACACCCGAATAAACCTGGCAGATGGAGAAGGTAAGGGAGAGTTTGGAATGAAATTGATTGGTACAGACGGCGCTATTGATATTGGCTGGAACGACTTTAAAATAAGTACTCTTAAGCGTAGCGTTGCGCCGGGTTATGGAGGTTATGATTCATTCGATAGTTTCTCAGCCAGTCAG
The DNA here is from genome assembly GCA_038211085.1 of Chitinophagales bacterium. GTDB lineage: Bacteria > Bacteroidota > Bacteroidia > Chitinophagales > Chitinophagaceae > Segetibacter. Next base: position 5,743 of record JBBQVY010000082.1, read on the forward strand.
AAAGAGGACTTTAAAAAGTGGTACAAAGAGAAATATGGTGATGCAAAAAGTGGCATTGAAAAGGGTAAAGTAATTGAGTTTAATGCCCCACCAAAATACGATGACCGCCTCGATCACATGATCACTTTTTTTAACGGGGTAAGAACAGGCTCACCTATTTTGGAGGATGCTACATTTGGTTTAAGAGCTGCCGGTCCTTCTATTGCCTGTAACATAAGTGCGGCCCAAAACAAACCGGTAATGTGGGATGCCCAGAAAATGAAAGTGTTGTAGGCAGAATAAAGTGTAAACCGAAGTTTGAAAAATCGAGATAAAAAAACTTGTTTATCCAGCAGGGCTGTTGGATGAACGAGTTTTTAATACAAAAGGCTAAAGAGCAACAATTTTAGCAAGTCTCTGTTTTAACAGGCAAGGGATATAGCATGCAAATAGTCGTTACGCTGTCACGACAATTGGAAGAAAATAGGGTCTTACCAGGACAACTATGGTTTGTCAGCTCAAGTATGCAAAACTGAAAACCAGCTTAGCAGAAATGAGCATGAACTCCCCCAAAACCGACAATACAATAATCTTATTTTACCTCTTGCATATTAACGAGTCTCCTGTAAATACCACCCTTTAGTAACAACTCATCGTGCGTGCCTCGTTCTGCAATCTGGCCCTGGTGTAACACAACAATCTCGTTGGCATGGCGGATGGTACTCAACCTGTGAGCAATTACAATGGACGTGCGGTTTTGCATCATATTGTTGATAGCATCCTGCACCAGCCGCTCACTTTCTGTATCCAGAGAGGAGGTAGCTTCATCCAAAATTAAGATGGGTGGATTTTTTAAAACAGCACGGGCAATGGTAAGTCTTTGCCTTTCGCCTCCACTCAACTTGCTTCCACGGTCGCCAATATTGGTATCGTAGCCCTGCTCTTTTTGAATAATGTAATTATGAGCATTGGCAATTTTTGCTGCACTTTCAATTTGCGCATTACCCGCAGCCTCCATACCTAATGCTATGTTTTTACTGATGGTATCATTAAATAAAATAGGCTCCTGGGTTACAATGCCCATTTGCGAACGAACCGAATGCAACGAGTACTCTTTTATATTAACGCCATCGATCAATAATTCCCCACCCGTAACATCGTGAAAGCGTGGAATAAGATCGGCCAGGGTACTTTTGCCAGCCCCCGACGAACCAACCAGGGCAATTGTTTTGCCTTTCTCAATGATGAGGTTGATATTTTGCAGAATCAGTTTGTCTTCATATTGAAAACTTACATTCCTAAATTCGATTTGTTTATTGAACGTTGATAGTTGCAATCCGTTCTCATTCTCATCAACCTTAACCGGAGCATTTAAAATTTCTTCTATACGGGCTATTGCCGCACTACCCCGCTGCATGTTGTAAAAAGAAGTGGACAACGATTTTGCCGGGTTAATGATTTGCGTAAAAATGCCAATGTACATTATGAACCCTTCAGGTTCCAGTCCGCCTGCGTTACCACCTAAAACCAACCTTCCCCCGAACCAAAGTATACCGCAAAGTACCAGCACACCTAAAAATTCACTCATGGGGCTTGCCAGGTCCCTACGGTATTGCATCTGGTTTTTTACAACAAAAAGTTCATTATTTGTTTTGTCAAAGCGATTGCGTAATAATCCTTCCGCATTAAAGGCTTTAATAACACGCAATCCACCAAGGGTTTCATCCAAAACAGATAAGGCTTCCCCAAGTTTTACGGCTGCAACGTTGGATTGTTTTTTTAATGAACGGCTTATTCTGCCAATGATAACCCCTGTTAAAGGCAAAAAGATAAACAAGAATAAGGATAGCCGGGGGCTGATGAAAACCAGGGACGTAAGAATAACAATAATGTTCAGCGGATCTTTAATAAATCCCTCGAGAGTACCAACTACTGATCCTTCCAGTTCGCCAATGTCGTTTGTCATGCGGCTCATTACATCGCCTTTTCGCTGGTCGGTAAAATACCCAATGGGTAATTGTAATAGTTTGTTGTATAACTCAGACCGTAAGCGTGTCATCACCGAATTTTTCATTGGCGACAACACATAATACGATAGGTATAGGAAAACGTTTTTGAAAAGCACTGTTACAATAATCACCACACAGATAATACCAAGGGCTATAACCGGGCCTTGCACACCGTTGACAGCAATAAGGTGGCTGATCTTGTAATTGATTAACTGAATAAGATCATTGGAGCCATTGATTTTTGGTGGTGGTTGTGAAATCAGGGATTGCTGACCAAAAATGAGACGCAGAAAAAATGGCAAAGTACCCAAAGAAACCAATGAAAAAACAATTGATAAAAGCGTAAAAAGAAAGTAAAGAACAATGTTTTTTTTATAGGATGTCAGGTATTTCCAGAGGCGGGAGTATTTTTTCATCAGCGTTTTAAATCAATCAAATTGGTGCAAAGAAACTAATTTTACAACGATTAACAGTAACTATATGACAGAGGGAAAGCGCCAGAAACAAGTAGCAGCAGTATTACAACAGGAACTCAATGACATATTTATGCGTTTGGGAATGAACATGATGGATGGAGGTATGGTGTCTATTTCAAAAGTGCAGGTTACCCCCGATTTATTGGAAGCCCGTATTTACCTGAGCTTATTCAAAGTTCAGGATGAAAAGGAATTGATGAAAAAGATTGAAAGCAGGGCCTGGGAAGTAAAGAAGGAATTGAGTGACCGGGTTAAACACCAGCTGCGCCGCATTCCCGTATTGCATTTTTACCAGGATGATACGCTGGACTATGTTTTTAAAATGGAAGACATATTTAAGCAAATAAATTCCGGTGAAGGGGAAAAGGAAGCGTAGGCTGTAACAATTGACAACTCACGACTCACAACTGACAACTCACACCTCACCAAGAACAACCCACTCCTAACCGCATGACCTTACTTTTTGCCTGGCGATATTTTAAAGCTAAAAAAAGTACCAATGCTATTAATATTATTGCCTGGATAAGCGTTCTCGCAATTTCTGTAGGGGCTGCTGCACTCATATTAGTTTTAAGTGTGTTCAATGGATTTGAAGACCTGGTTAAAAGTTTGTATGCAGATTTTTATGCAGACATAAGGGTTGCTCCGGCTAATAATTCAAAATTTTTAAAGCTTACAGAGGCGCAATTACAAGCTATCAGGGCAACACCTGGTGTAAAGCAGATTAGCACTATTGCTGAAGAAAAAGCTGTCTTGGTTAACGAAGATTTTCAAAGTATTATTTACTTGAAAGGTGTTGATGAAGCCTATACCCAGGTAAGTGGACTTGCAAAGCATATTATTAAAGGCCAATTTGTTACTGGCGAAACTGAGCATCCGTTTTTGGTGCTGGGCGCCGGGGTTGAGAATGCAGTTGGCATTACTGCGGGCATGAATATTAATCCATTGACTATTTACCTTCCCAATCGTTCTGCGGCAAGCCTTTCTTCAATGGAAGCTTTAAATAGCTTTAATGCCAATGTAAGCGGAAGTTTTGTTCTACAGCAGGATTTTGATAACAAATATGCGCTCACCAATATTGGCTTCGTAAAATATATGCTCAATCTTCAACCCGATGAATACAGCTCTGTTGAAGTAGCTATCAATAATGTCGATCTTACAGATAAAGTGAAAGAACGTCTTCAACAACAATTGGGGACCAATTATTCCATACAAACCAGGTACCAGCAAAACCAAAGCCTTTATTCGGTAATGCAAATTGAAAAATGGGTGATCTACGGAATACTTTCTTTGATATTAATTGTAGCAGCGTTCAATATGATTGGTGCATTAACCATGCTCGTTTTGGAAAAGCAAAAGGACATTGCAGTTTTAAAAGCCATGGGAGCCGATAATAGCTATATCCAAAAAATCTTTCTCAGCGAAGGTTTTGTGCTTGCAGGAATAGGCGGTGGATCGGGTATTTTAATAGCGGTGGCCATCTGTTTGTTACAAATGAAGTTCAAGCTGGTTAAACTGGCTGGTGGAAGTTTTATAATAGACTATTACCCGGTTAAGATGGTTTTTACCGATTTTGTCCTGGTTATTTCCACCATTGTGATCATTGCTGTTATTGCTGCCTGGATACCCAGCCGTAAAGCAAGCCTTCAACTCTTTACACTTAAAAGTTAGCGTTTTGACTTCTGTTCTATAGTAACATTTTTTAAAATATATCTAATACAAATCCTTTTTTTTCCTCCGTATTAATAAATAATCAGCTTTCAGCGGTTTCGGATTTGTTTTTAAAATAAGAATAAATTCAATAAAATGAGGGCATCTACGTTAGGGGTGCCACCCATAAAAATTATAAAACTTAAAATTTTTTAATTTTCACTTAATTTTTGGTTATTTTGCCGGGGCATAACCCCCATCTATGAAAATCTATAATGAAAATCCGAGAGCATGGAACAAATAATTATTGGAGGGATCATTGCTTTTTTAATAACATTTTACGTTATCCCGGTTATAATAAAAGTAGCAACAGCAAAAAAACTGTACGATGAACCTGATGGAAACCGAAAATTCCACAAAAAACCAATACCTGCCCTTGGCGGCTTGGGTATGTTTGTAGGGCTATCGCTCAGCCTTATATTGACAGTAGATTTTTGGCATGGTGCCAATGAGTTCCAATTTTATATGGCTGCCTTTTTAATTATTTTTTTTGTAGGCATAAAGGACGATATTATTATGCTTTCTCCCGCTAAAAAGTTTGCCGCCCAACTTGCCGTAGCTGCACTTCTAATGGTAAAATCGCATTTGCTTATTACCAATATGCACGGTTTTTTAACTCTTACGCATATTGATATAACCTTCAGTTATTTTTTAACCACCTTTGCTGTTGTTGTAATTATAAATGCATTCAATTTAATTGACGGGGTAGATGGACTTGCAGGAAGTGTTGGTATGTTTACTTCGCTTGTTTTTGGAACTTTCTTTTTAATCAATGGTAACATTCCTTACGCAGTATTAGGATTTGGGTTAGCAGGCTCATTACTTGCGTTCCTAATCTACAATTTTCATCCGGCTAAAATTTTTATGGGTGATACCGGATCTCTTTTAATTGGCCTGGTAAACGCTATCCTTGTAATTAAGTTTATTGAAAGCGGCAGCACCTATACACAATACCCAATTACTGCTTCTCCCGCTGTAGGTTTTGGAATAATGTTGCTTCCTTTAATGGATACTTTACGTGTTTTTGGAATGAGAATTTTGCATGGCCGGTCCCCTTTCAGCCCCGACAGGAATCACCTTCATCATATTTTATTAGACAGGGGAATGGGGCACAAAAGCGTAACCATCACTTGTGTAAGTATTACAGCCTTCTTTTCAATTATGGCCTTTACACTGCAAGGCTTAGGTACCACTTTTTTAATTTTATTACTTATTCTCAGCTTTTATGCCGGAGTTTATATGTTGCACCTTACCCGTACAAGAGTTCGTATGCGTGTAGTTAAAGGTGAGTTGGAAGATGAAGTAGTTGAATTGTCAAACAGGCGTATTAAAATGATTTCTCTTTTCAACAGGGGTGCAGTTGCGGTTGACGAAGATTAACAACATTATCATTAAAATAAAAGGCTGTCTCAACGAGATGGCCTTTTTAGTAAATAAGGTTCAATAACAATCTTTCAGCCTAATCCGTAGATTTGCGGGGCTTAAAATAAAAAGAATATGAACGAAGAACTGGAGTTAATTATAGAGGATGCAGAGTCGTCCATGAAAAAGGCAATAGGTTTTCTTGAAGCAGAATTAGGCAAGATCAGGGCTGGTAAAGCAAACCCTTCTATGGTGGATGGTATTACAGTAGATTATTATGGATCACCTTCGCCTATTAGCCAGGTTGCAAACATTAATATTATGGATGCCCGTACCATAAGTATTCAACCATGGGAGAAGAATATGCTACAGCCAATTGAAAGAGCAATTATAGCTGCTAACATTGGAATGAACCCTCAAAACGATGGAATTAATATACGCTTGTATTTGCCACCTTTAACAGAAGAGAGAAGAAAGGAGCTGGTGAAAAAATCAGGAGGCGAATGTGAGCATTCCAAAGTAGCTGTTAGAAACATTAGGAGAGATGCTATTGAGCAAATAAAAAAATTACAGAAAGATGGCTTGAGCGAAGACGAAGCGAAGGATGCAGAGAAAGAAATGCAGGATGTGACCGATAAATTTATTGTGCTGGTAGAAAAGCACCTGGAGGCAAAAGAAAAAGAAATCATGTCTATCTAACGACTCTAAATCAATACACAGCCTGGTTCCAATAAACGGTGCCGGGCTTTTAATTGGGTGCATCCTAAATTGTTGCTGTTGGTCAGGCGACCCGTGTTGGTAAGGCGGCTGCTGTTGGTCAGGCGACCAACGGCGGCGGAGCAGGCCGTTAGCGGTCGCCTGACCGCCAACGGGTCCCAATTGGGGTGCGAATTTGGGATGAACCCTTTTAATTTAATGACGATTATATTTAACTAATACAGCGTATCTTTTCTTGATACTTAATCTTTTCATTAAAACCTGCATATGGATATTGACCTGTCTTCTGTACCAACACGTGCTCCAAAAGATTTGGATAAGGACAAAACCAAAGAACAACTTGCCTCAATTTTAAAGGAACTGGACGAGCTGCAAAACATTTTGTATGCAGACGGCAGCCATAGTTTACTGGTAGTTCTACAGGGCATGGATGCAAGCGGTAAAGATGGTTTGATCAATAATGTTTTTACTTTTATAAATCCGCAAGGCATTTCTGTCACCTCTTTTAAAGCGCCCGATCAAAAGGAACTGGCGCATGATTTTTTGTGGCGCATACATGCCAACGTACCGGCAAAAGGAATGATCAAAGTTTTTAACCGGTCTCATTACGAAGATGTCCTGATTACCAGGGTTCACAAATGGATTGGCGATGAAACTGCAATGCAACGCATGAAAGCCATCAATGATTTTGAACAATTATTACAGAGGCACAACAATACTATCATTTTAAAATTCTACCTGCATGTTTCAAAGGAAGAACAGGTTGAAAGGCTGCGGGAACGAACTGAAAACCCTACAAAATTCTGGAAATACAATCCAAACGATGCAAAAGAAGCTGCTCTCTGGCCCGATTACATGAAAGCCTACGAGGATTGTTTTAAATATTGCAATGCAGTACCATGGACAATTGTACCTGCCGATCAAAACTGGTATAAAGAATACCTGGTAGCCAGCGAAATTTTAAAAACTTTCAAAGCAATGAATTTGCAATACCCGGCAAAAAGTTAGCAAATACTGATCGTTTTTTGCTAACATTACTCTCAACCAAAACTAAATTATATGAGTTTTTCTTCAGAGTTCAAAGAATTTGCCTTAAAGGGAAATGTAATGGACCTGGCTGTTGGAGTTATTATCGGTGTTGCCTTTGCAAAAATTGTTGACTCACTGGTCTCCGATATTATTATGCCTATAGCCGGATTGATTGTGGGTCCAAAGGGATTTGTAAATTCTTACATTTCATTATCCGACGAAGTTACCGCTGCAAGGCTGGCTGATCCAACCCTGTCCCTGGCAGCCGCAAGAGAAAAAGGCAATGTACTTGCCTGGGGTAATTTTATTACCGTCTGTATTAATTTTTTAATAATTGCGCTGGTTATTTTCATGATTGTAAAAGCAATAAACCGAATTAGAGTTTATAGGCCATTGCCCCCTGGTACCGTAGTGTAAAGCGTGTGCAAATCTTGCCATGTGCAAATTGGTGTCAGTTTATTTTATCAACTACATTTGCTCAATCCCGTTCCGGTTAATTCCTGGCGGGATTTTTCTTTACCAGTTTATAAATTTATAGGGTGAACACAGAATCGTACCAGATAAAATTGCCGCAGTTTGAAGGTCCTTTTGACCTCCTTTTGTTTTTTATTGAAAGAGATGAGCTGGATATTTATAACATCCCGATCAACAAAATAACCACCGACTTTCTTGATTACATTCACACGCAGGATAGCATAAACATTGAATTGAGCAGCGAGTTTATTTTATTTATAAGCACTTTAATGAGGATAAAGGCCAGGATGCTGCTGCCTCGTAAAGACCTTGATGCATCGGGTAACGAAATTGACCCCAGGCAGGAGTTGGTTGACAAAATACTGGAATATAAAAAGTTTAAAGAAGCAGCCGTTGCCATGGCTGAAATGGAAGCCATGCGTATGTTAATGGTCAGGCGGGGAAATTTAAACAAAGACCTTAGTATTATAGGTGAAGAGGCGGGCGAGGGCACTGAGATACAAAATATTTCTTTGTTTAAACTTATGAAGGCCTTTGAGAAAGTAATGCAAAAAGTGCACGACAGGCAAAACAGACCTGTGCATACCGTGGTGCAATACAATCAAACAATGGAGCAAAGCCGGGAGTATGTTTTAGATACTACGCGAAAAGAAAAAACAGTTTCTTTTGAAAAGATTTTTGAAATCTGTAACGATCGGATCCATGCAATTTTTCTCTTTCTTTCAATGCTTGAGTTAATACAAATGAATTACATGAATATCATAATTGGAGAGGGCAGAAATAATTTTATTATGGAATGGAATGAGGACAGGCAGGATGAAGAGGGTGAGCAGGAACCAGTAAGTGGTGAAACGATGCCGGATAAGGCGATTGACTAACTTTCCTGCATTCGATGATATGCTTAAGACATTAATTCTATCTACAACAAGTATCTTGAAATCATAAAAAAACCGCCGTAGTAAATACAACAGTTTTTTTTAATTGTAAGTTTTTTATCCTGCAATAAGGTTGCTCACCTTAATTTTATCTTTCATCAATTCTCTTACAGTTCCGGCAATACCCTGGGCATCATAACCACATTCCCGGTGTAACTCTTTTAGCGTACCATGTTCAACCAGCCTGTCTGGTATACCCAACATTTTAACTTCTGCATTGTATCCGTTCGCCGACATAAATTCCAGTACTGCACTTCCAAATCCACCTATAATGGTTCCATCTTCAACAGTAACAACTTTTGAAAATTTGCTAAAAACTTCGTGAAGCATATCTTCATCAATTGGTTTTACAAAACGCATATCGTAATGTGCCGGGTTCAATCCCTGGGTTTTCAACTCCCTTATAGCCGCAGTAGCAAAATTGCCTGGATGGCCAAGTGTAAGTATGGCTACATCGTCTCCGTCTTTAAGTTTTCTACCCTTTCCAATCTCTATTTCTTTCATGGGAGTTTTCCAGTCCACCATAACACCTTCACCCCTTGGATAACGTATAACAAACGGGAGATTGTTGGTTTCCAGTTGGGCAGTATACATCAGGTTTCTTAATTCAGACTCGTTCATTGGCGAGCTGATAACCATATAAGGAATGCACCTGAAATAAGCAATGTCGTAAGCCCCATGATGAGTTGGACCGTCTTCTCCCACAAGGCCTGCCCTGTCAAGGCACAAAATAACCGGAAGCTTTTGAATGGCCACATCGTGTACCACCTGGTCAAAAGCCCTTTGCATAAATGAGGAGTAGATGTTGCAAAAAACTCTTAAACCTTGCGTAGCCAAACCTGCACTTAATGTAACTGCATGTTGCTCACAAATACCTACATCAAAAGATCGATGCGGCATTTTATCCATCATAATTTTAAGAGAACAGCCGCTGGGCATAGCAGGCGTAACACCCATTATCTTGTCGTTTGCTTCAGCCAATTCTAAAATAGTATGGCCAAAAACATCCTGGTATTTTGGGGGCTGTGGAGCATCGTATTTTTTCTTTACAATCTCACCGGTTATTTTATCAAACAGACCTGGTGCATGCCACTTGGTTTGGTCTTTTTCTGCCAGTGAATAGCCTTTACCTTTTACGGTAACTATGTGCAAAATTTTAGGACCGGGTATCTCACGCAGGTCCCTCAAGGTATCAACAAGCTTAATTATGTTGTGACCATCTATCGGGCCAAAATAACGCAGCTTCAGTGATTCAAAAAGGTTTGAGCTACTGCTAACCATTCCTTTTAATCCTTCGGTTAATTTATGCGCCATCTGGCGGCTAAAACCTTTGCCTACCGGAAGTTTGCCCAGCAATTTCCAAACATCATCTTTCAACTTATTGTAAGTGGGCGATAGCGTGATATCGGTCAGGTATTCTTTTAATGCGCCAACATTGGGGTCAATGCTCATGCAATTGTCGTTTAAAACAATAAGCACATCACTGTCAGCAACTCCGGCATGGTTCATTGCTTCAAAAGCCATTCCTGCTGTCATGGCACCATCGCCAATTATAGCTACAGATTTACGGTCCGTTTCTCCCTTATATTTTGCAGCCATAGCCATACCAAGCGCTGCAGAAATAGAAGTAGAAGAGTGGCCAACACCAAAAGTGTCGTATTCGCTTTCGCTGCGTTTGGGAAAACCACTTAGTCCATTATACTTACGGTTGGTATGAAATTGATCCCTGCGGCCTGTTAAAATTTTATGACCGTATGCCTGGTGACCTACATCCCAAACCAACTGATCGTATGGCGTATTGTATATGTAATGCAGTGCAACTGTTAACTCAACTACACCCAGGCTGGCTGCAAAATGACCCCCATGCACACTCACAGTATCAATAATATATTGCCTCAGCTCTTCGCAAACCTGGTTCAATTGTTCCCAACTAAGTTTTTTTAGATCAGACGGGTAATCAATACCTTTTAAAAGCGGACCGGGAGTAATTTCCATCCTGAACGTGTTATTTTGATAATTTGTAAAATTACATGATAAATCCAACCCATGTAAAAGTGTGCCAAATAAGAACGTTTTTTAAGTGGTTTGTGTTTATGGTTTTAAAATTTATTTTTGAAACTGTTTGCTAATTCCACCAACTACCACCCTAAATTAGCCTTTAATCAAAATTGTGACCGCCGGTTAAAGCACAGTTATTTACATTTATGCCCATATGAAAGGAAAGATGTCGAAATATTGGATCTGCCAGGTAGGTGGGTGGAGTACCTACATTATAGTTTACACGTTTTTTTACCTTACGCTTCGCACAAAAGAGCAACCCTTTTTTTTTGAAGTATTGTTTTTAGATGCCATTATTGGAATAGCCATTACGCACCTCATGCGGTACTTCATTCAAAAAATGGGCTTTCTTAAACTCAGGATCGATAGCCAGATCATCTACATTTTTCTTACCACTATTGCTTTCTCTTTCTTATTTGCTTTTACCAGCATTTTTGTTGAAGACCAATTAAACTTCACTACAGAACAGTTTAGGCAGTACAGTACCATTAACAAAACCATGAGGGCCTCTTTTGGCAGCTTCCTGTTTTTATTAATTTGGAATTTAATTTATTTTACCTACCACTATGTAATGAAGGGAAGGCAGGAACAACTGGACAAAATAAGGTTACAAAGCCTGGTAAAAGAGTTGGAACTGAAGACTATAAAATCACACATCAACCCACATTTTATTTTTAATGCACTTAACAGTATTAGGGCTTTGGTTGACGAAAATCCTGAAAGGGCACGCCAGGCAATAACCGAGTTAAGCAACATTTTAAGAAGCAGCATGCAGGCCGAAAAACTGGAAACTGCGCCATTAAGCCGTGAGTTGAATATTGTAAAGGATTACCTGGCCCTGGAGCATATACGATTTGAAGACAGACTGAGGGTCCAGTTTGATATTGATGAAGACACCCTTGATCAACCTGTGCCACCCATGATGTTACAAACCCTGGTTGAAAATGCTATTAAGCATGGCATTAGCAAGTATATTGATGGAGGAATGATAAAAGTATGTTCGGATTTTAAGGGCGATAACCATGAACTCTCGGTACAAAATACCGGGCATTTAAATGGTAATTTTAATCCCGATGGATTTGGACTGTCCAGCACCCAAAACCGGCTGATGTTATTGTATGGAGAAAAGGCCCGTTTCGAAATAAAAAACATCGACAACAACATGGTTGAAGCAACAGTTACCATGCCTGCAACCCTTATTTAATACTTATAAACGCAACCAAAATGTCTGTTAGAACCATTATTATAGATGACGAAAGATTGGCTAGAAATGAATTGAGAAAACTGTTACAGGAGTTTAACGAGATAGAGGTAATTGACGAAGCCGCCAATGGAAATGAAGGCATCGAAAAAATTGAACAATACAATCCTGATCTCATTTTTTTAGATATTCAAATGCCAGGGAAAACAGGTTTTGAATTGTTAGAAGAATTAGACCGTTCTCCCAAAGTGATATTTACCACAGCTTATGACGAGTATGCTTTAAAAGCCTTTGAGGTAAATGCACTTGATTATTTATTAAAGCCTATAGAGCCCAAACGGCTGTCGGATGCCATTCAAAAATTGCATATAGAAGAAAGCAGGGAAAACAACAGCACAAATTCTAATAATCTTGTAAAAGCAAACGGGCTGCTTACCGAGAATGACCAGGTTTTTGTAAAGGATGGCGAGCGCTGCTGGTTTGTAAAATTGAATGAGATCCGCTTGTTTGAAAGCGTAGGCAACTATGCTAAAGTATTTTTTGCAGGTAATAAACCACTCATCTTAAAATCACTTAATGCCCTTGAAGAAAGGCTGGATGATAAAGTATTTTTCAGGGCAAATCGTAAGCACATTATAAACATGCGTTGGATCGAAAAAATTGAACCTTACTTTAATGGCGGTTTGCTTCTTGAATTAAAAGGCGGCGAAAAAATTGAAGTTAGTCGCAGGCAAACCGTCAAGTTTAAAGAAATGATGAGTTTATAAGGCATGCTTAAAGTCTCCTCACAGTATCTCTTTTCATTTCTAAACATATCCCAATAAATAATCGTTTCATGATTGTTGAAAGGCAACTTATTACCAGAATTTTTTTAGGTTTTTTATTGATTGGTGCGGCCAACAGCAGCTTTAGCCAAAAGGCAAAACATGTCATTAATCAAAAAGAGGTGGAACGCATTGAAGCTACCCTCTCTGACAATAACATGGAAGGAAGAAGAACCGGAACACCGGGCATTGCAAAGGCAGCAGAATTTATTGCATCAGAGTTTAAGAAAGCCGGGCTTGCTGACATGCCGGGTGTTAATGGATACCAGCAAACTTTTACCATGCTAAAAACTACGCAGGGTAAAGTAACGGGAGATATTAACGGCCAGCCATTGGATGAAAAAAATGTGGTGGTATTTACCTCTCAAAAGCAACTGGATGTAAGCAACCAGTCAGGGTACAAAACGGTGATCTTAAAACAAGGCGATAACCTTATAAGAGTAGCTCAAAAATTTATTGGTGGAAAAGAACATACTGTTGTTATAGCCGATACCAGTTTTACGAAAGCTTTTGCCATGTTGCCAAGGCTTAAAAGAGCGCTTTTTAAAAATGAAACAAACGTTGTTTTCATTTCATCTACGCAGGCAGTATCTACTTTTAAAATTACTGCTACGCAGGAGTTGGAAGAAACTAAACTGGCTAATGTTGTAGGCGTATTGCCAGGCAAAAGTAAAAAGAACGAATACGTTGTTTTCTCAGGTCATTACGATCATTTGGGCATTGGTAAAGTGG
>JBBQVY010000083.1:0-18861 GCA_038211085.1 Chitinophagales bacterium
TAAATAAAAAAGTGGAACCAAAAGAGATTAGAGAGAAGAAAAATTTACTTCAGGATTTTCAAAGTTTTATCCGTAACCAGGGTATCGAAACAAAGTGGCCTGATTAGCAATTGAAAGATAAAATTATAAAGGGGCTGAAAAAGTATTGAAGGGTTGGTCGGATAAAATATTTTTGTCGGCTAAAAGCAAAGTCTTTGTTTTTGCGTAGGTGTAGTCTGAGCCTTTCGAAGTTGCATTTTTTTGGGACGAACAGTAGGAATTCTGGTAAACATCGTTGTGTCACTCACTTGTACCGCATCTTTTTATGGCAACTTTTTTCACCACATTTTTTCTATATTTCGGGTCTGCGGTCGTCCTGCCGGGGTCTCCTTCAAAGGCCTTGTGCGTTTACCCTGGGACTCTCGCATGCAACGCAGGTGCCTTTCCACCGTGGCGGATTTTATGCCACACATAAAGCTTAGCTATGAAAACTCCACCTGGAAAAATAAACAAGTGCGGAACGACGAAAATACATACATCCTGAAATTATTTACATTGCCCCAACGGGGAAACGACCGCAAGAATTTGAATGCATCCGGTTGTTATAGGATTAGGCAGTCGTTAATTTTATTCAGTTTTTATTCCAATAAATTTTTAAGTTTTTAGTAGCACGGCCAGCGGCAACAATGTCTGGTTTGCCATCTGCATTTAAATCAAGTACCTGCAGGTCTTCAGTAGCAATGCCATTGTCGTCTATCCAATAGGCATCCCATTCATCACCCTTAATGCTCCGCGGAACATACAATTTAATTCCTGTTTTATTCTCCACATTGGGAATCCGCCAGCCCGCTATCACCTGGTCTCTGCCAATGTTTAGCAAATCGGCAGTAGCCAACGCATGACCATCCTTAAACTGTTCATCCAGGACTGTGCGAACCGTATTTTGACCGCTTATATAAACAGCCACTGCATTTCCATGCATAGGCTCTATAGTGGCGATAAATTGTTGTTTGCCAAGATGCCCTATTCTTACTTCACCGGAAGCCCGATCCATGCCAGGCAATTGATTTACATTTCCAGCTTCGCCACTAAAGTCTTTATTAAGCTTTACACCTTCTTTACCTGCAATAAAAACATGGGTGCTTTTACCGTTTTTATCTTCCATTATGGCAAGGTTATGTGTAAGATGCATGGAGCTGTCTATAGTTGCAACGGTCCATGCACTGCGGGGGTTTTTAGGGAACTTGTACGCCATCACTTTTACTCCTTCACCTTCTCCATTCTTATTGCCTCTGCCGTGGAGTGGGACCACTACAAGAAAAAAATTGCCCTCACCTGATTTTACCCATTGCATCCGGTGAATGGTGGGTTCGTGATGTAATTCAATTGCCTCCCAAAGCTGTGTAGGATCATTCGGCCGGATAAGATAATGTACCGACCCGGATTTTGTTACATCAGAAGTTTCTCCCGGGTTCCATTGAGCACCCACTGCCACTTCCACTTTGCCATCACCATCAAGGTCGCGGGCAGCTATACAAACATTGTCGTTCGCCGTTAAATTGTCAGCCATTACAAAACGTTTCCAGTCGCCATTTCTGTACCAAACAAATTGTTTTTTATCAGCCAGGAGTATATCCGGTTTACCATCACCATCAACATCACCTAAGGCAAGGCCATAACCTATGGAAATATTATCATCAATAGTTTGCGATACAAATTTTGGTTCTGTAGAAATTAATTGCATTGCTGCAAAAGCAAGTTGAAAGATAAAATGGATGGATAACATACGTTTAGATTTACAACTATGAAGTTAACTTTCTTAAAGAGGAATGTATTGGTTATGGGGATTAATAATTTAAAATTATCGGATGTTGCAGACAGGTTGTAAACTTTTAGTCCTGTAGGAGCCTCCTTCAAACGCCATGTGCGTTTGCCAGGGGAACCCTGGCATTTAGCGCGGGGTCTCACACCAACACACAACGCTTAGCTATAAAGACCCCGCTTATACAACTGGTATATTTACTTTGCCAGATTGCCCCGGCACACACATTGGCGTCAACTTAAGTATTTGTTTTATTGGACCAATAGAATTCCTACTGTTCGTCTAACAAAAAGAACACCTAAAGTTTACGCCTATGCGGCATTAAGTGCAGGATCTGCAGCGATGGTTCAGGTGTGTTTTTTAACTTGCAACCCTCTGTTCTTCATAGGATTTTCAACACGCGTTCATACAATTTTTTCACCCTGGCGTGGCGCTCCTTTAAAGGCCATTTGCGTTTGCCACGTTACCCGGCATACAATGCATGTGCCTGCCCCGTGGCGGGTTTCAAGCCATACACAAAGCTTATTTATGAAGACCCCGCACGGACACAGGTCTCGTTCTACACCATGTAGTTCGTCCAGTTAACATATCAGCTTTCACAGCTCCCTGTTCACTGGCTATTTATGAATGGAAAGCGTTCCTAAGCATGCTTCCTGAATTATTGTTCTGAAGCAGGGCGTTGTGATAATGACCAGTATTTTATTACTATTTCAAACATATCTTTTATGCCCTGAACGCTGTTGGGTTTTATAAAATATCCTTGTACATTAAGGCTATATGCGTCCAGTATATTCGCAGGAGCGCCACTGGTTGATAACATCAGGAATGGAATACATTTAAATCGTAATTCTTCGTTATCAAAAATCTTCTCTTTAAGTTCAAAACCATTAATTCGGTTCATATTTACATCGCAGAAAATAAAGAAGGATTTATTATCCGTTGTAGAAATGTAATCGTAGAATTTGTGCCCGTCAGTAAAGACCATTATTTCATTTTTAATTCCTAATTCCTGAAAAGCTTCCTGAAATAGTTCAATGTCGTCAGTATCATCATCAATGATAATTATCGGATTTGAATTGCTGGTTGTAGTTGCCATTATTTGAGATTTAAAAATTAATGCTTGTTAAGTGAACAATTTAAAATACTGATTAAATAAGTTTTTAGACCTTCGCTTGTATTGCTTCACATTCAATACCCTTAACTCCCTATGTCTTCCGCGGTCGCGCTACTTTTCCTGCTTTTTTCCTTATGTTCCATACAGTTTCTTTTACCGGAGATTCTATAAATGCTTTTCTAAAAGCTGTTGAACTTTCAAATTGTAATGCATTGATGTCTCTCGATTCAAAGAACACTGTAAAAACATCTGTATCAAATGGCCAGGGCTTTACGGTAAGCACATTCTCTTCCTCCTGATACACCTGGTACACCTCGCCGGCGGTGCCGGTACTTATCTCAATCCCTCTTTTTTCTGGTTGTAGTTGTTGCTTGCACAATAACAACGAAAAGGCATCGCACCACTCTAAAAAGTTATAGGCTTTTTCAATGGCTTTTTTATCCAACCCAAGTGCTTTCATCCACTCCTGCCGTAGCACCTTTTGATCCTCAAGAAACTGGTAAGCTACTTTATTTTCCTGCGCTTCCTGCCTATACAGAAATTCCATGTGCATGGATGTAAGCAAGGCAATGTACCGGCTCTTTGTTATGGTAAGCATCCACATTTTATTACAATGGTCCAGCTCAAACGTCTTCATGGCAAAATTTAGCGGACCACCTGCGGCGGTCAGCAGGTTTTCGCCATCCAATTCTACTTCTGCATCATCGTGGTCGGCAATGGCAATTAAAGTTTCGGCCCATCTTTCCGGTCTGTCATTTGCTTTCCAATGCATACCTATTTGCGCGGCTAAAAGCCCATGCGCCCTTTGGGTAATTACCTGCCAGCCCGTTTCTTTATAGTTTACGATCATTGTGGTGGTTTGGTGGTGGGGTAGCAAAATAGCTGTTTAAAAACTTTTTACTAGATAATGCAGCAGTACAAACGCAGGCATCATCTATAAGTTTATGTACTGCAAGAGTCTCCTTCACAACCTTGTGCATTTGCCAAAACCCCCGCAAGAAGTACAGAGCTTACCCAGTACTCTCTAGAAAGGTGGCGCATGCCAATTCAAAAAGCTTAGCTAAGGAGAACCCGTCTGCACAAAAAAAACGACAGATTAAAGTATGAATGTAAATAATCCCGACGGTCGTCGGGATTATTTACATTTGGAAGCTTCAGCATAACGCTGACCCGGTAAGTTTGAAGGCTGAACCTGGTAAAGTTTGTAACCACCCATTGTGTTTAAGGTCAAAATTATTCTGCTTAACTCCCCCGAACTAACTATACCGCAGTGCTTATTTTTGCTTCGCCTTTTTACCGGGCTTTAAAAGAATTTTTGTCCAGCCCTTGTCGCGATCATCGAAATGTTTGTAGGCATCGGGAGCTTCATCCAATGATAATTCATGAGAAATGATGGCTGAGGGTTTTGCCTTCCCTGCAGATATCAGGGCACATAACTCGCGGTTGTAAGATTTTACATTGGCTTGCCCTGTTGCCATGCGCTGACCCTTCATCCAAAAACTTCCAAAGTCAAAATCCATATGTCCTTTCTTTTCCAACGTTTCTTTCGATTTAGGATCCTTTTGTACAAAAACACCCACTACGCCAATAGAGCCGGTGGCTTTTACCGCCTGAACCAGTTCGTTCATAGTTACGTTAGATTGTTCTTCACCATGTGTATTGCAGCATTGATACCCCACACATTCGCATCCCCTGTCAGCTCCCTGGCCGTCCGTCATATCCAAAACTTCATCAACCGCTGTTCCTTTACTTGAGTCAATAGCAATGGCTCCAAAGTCTTCAGCCAGTTTCAATCTATCCTTATGACTATCTACCACCATAATTTTACTGGCACCTTTTATTGCCGCTGAATGTGCAGCCATTAAGCCTACAGGCCCTGCTCCATATATAACTATAGTTTCGCCGGGCTTAACACCAGCCAGCTCAGTAGCGTGGTAGCCGGTAGGAAAAATATCGGAAAGCATTACATAATCATTCTCCTTTTCACTGGCATCTTCAGGTAGTTTAAGGCAGTTAAAATCTGCGTAGGGAACCCGCAAATACTCCGCCTGGCCGCCACTGTAGGGCCCCATACCTGCAAAGCCATATGCAGCACCTGCAAAGCCCGGGTTCATAGTTAAACAAAATGCGGTTAACCCTCTCTCGCAATTTTTGCATTTACCACACCCAATGTTAAAAGGCATGCAAACCATATCGCCAACCTTAATGTTGGTTACACTTTTACCAACCTCTACCACCTTTCCTAAATTTTCGTGGCCAAAAATTCTTCCCTTTTCCATATCAGTTCTACCTTCGTACATATGCAGGTCGGAGCCGCAAATATTGGAAGTGGTAACTTGAACCAACACATCTGTTGGCTCTTCAATTTTCGGGTCGGGCATTTCGCTCACCCTTACATCGTAAGGACCGTAATAAACCAAAGCTTTCATAATAAAATATTTAAGTGTTAAAAAATTAAAGGGCTTTGGCATATTAGCTTCAAAGCTTATACCACCCATTTAGACACCAGTTGTTCAATAACAACTTAGAGGCATGAGATAATTTTGAAACATTGTATGATATAAATGCCCACACATGGTAATACATAGTTTTTGCTTAGAGTTATTGTGTATTATTTTATCCACTACCTAGAAGAGTATGTTGACCTGGCCGGTCTTAGCTATGAAAGACCCTCTCTGCCAAAACAAAAGCATAGAATAAAATCTTAGGAATTAAAGAATCAATTAAAGTTCTGCCAACAACATTTCCTTCGTACTGCCGGGGTCTCCTTAAAAGCCTTGTGCGTTTGCCAAGGGACCCCGGCATGCAGCGCAAAGCTATCCCGGTTCTCTTTAGGCGGGGTTTCATGCCAACCCACAAAGCTTAAGAATTAAAGAATCAATTAAAGTTCTGCCAACAACATTTGATATCTAAGGGACAATAGTCAGTTGGTGCCAGGCGAAGGAAGGCATTAAGAGAACCACCAGGAATAAATATCAGTTCTAATCCCTTAAACTTATTGCACTCCGAAGAAAATAATCCTTGCCGAAGGTTCCTTAAAAGTTGTAGTAATAACCGCTCTTCCGGCTGCATCTTTTTCTATCTCTACGCCTTCGGTTTTATAAAGTTGTGCAGCCACAGTATGTTCTGTTATATAGGTGTACCTACCATGTGCATTTGCAAAAATCACCACGCATCCTTTACCTGTTTTCGGATTTATCTTTTCATACACTTCAGGGCTTCCGCCGGGTTCTCCTGTTCGCACCATACTTGCAGCGGTTATATCATCACGAACGGTTTTGTATTTAGACAACAGGTTATTGAACAACGCTACTCCCGTGTCAGATGTTTTGAGTATTTCGCCCCAGATGCCGTTCTGTCCTAAAATGAGCGAAGCAATATTGATGATTTGAGAATTTTTTGGTTCATCAGGCTGATAGTGCGTTAAAAAAAGTACGGAAGGAATCCAATCATCGTAGTCAAGAACCGAACGGACAAACCAACCTCTGGCAGGACCAGGCTGAACAAAAATATTTGCATTGGTATTTGCCAGCACACTTTTCCACGTAGGAGCCAGGTCGAAATTATGGTAGTAAGGACCGTTATTTATAATGAAATATTTACCGGCAGATAGAAACTGCAAGCCTACACAACGACCATCTTCTGTAATATCAAAATCAACGATTGCCTCCGGAACTTCATTACATAATTTATCTACAATCTTCGACATGTATAACGGTTGCAAAAAGGCATATCGTTGCGTTCGTTCTTCGATTGTATTACTTTCTGTTCCATGCAAATGGTGTGCATCATTGCAACCATACTGACCTATAGCATCCCATTTAAAATAAGTAACCCCAAGTGACTTTGAAAGCGCAATTAACTTATTTGCAAAGTCTTCCCAATAAGGACTTACCAGGCAAAGTCCAACGCTTTCCTCGGTTTCCCATATTTCGCGTGGTTCACCGTATTTACCATTGGATGACATGCGGTTATTTAAATTACGCTTATACATGTCACTTGTAAGCGCAGCAACTGTAGGGTTAAACCATAAGCCCAATTTCATGTGATACTCATCCAGCTTTGCTTTCACCTGTTTTAACTCATCAGGGAAAAAACTTTTATTTACTTCCCAATCCCCTGTTTTTTTAAACCATCCTGCATCAATTACAAATACTTCTATACCCATTGCATGTGCACGGTCAATTTCCTTCAAAGTTTGATCAAGGTTCATCGAAGCCAGGTATTTCTGTCCCGTCCATTGCACCCGCTCCTGGCGGCCCCAGGTGTTGTAAAAAATATACGGTTTCCTGCTTTCAGCATTTGCGGTGATATAGTTGAGCATGAATTGACGATAGGTTTTGGCCAATGCCTTTTCACCACCTTTTGAACCCGCCAGTTCTAACCATACCGTACTAAAGCCGTTTACATCCTGGCCGTTGAGGTAGTTTCCTTTTACAGATTGCAGGCTAATTTTCATGTCAGCATTCAAAGCAAATTCAAGAAAGCGGTCAGGATATTGAGAGCCGTGTTCGTAAGCAACTAAAAAAGTACTTTGTTTGCCAGGCACTACCAGTAAGGGTCCCATCACTGTCGTCTTATTCTTAAAATAACGTTCATCCAAAAGAGCTTCTGTTTTATGCGTTGCATGAAAGCGTTCATTAAACTCCGACAACCGAACTTCTTTTACTACCGGGGTTGGCGACCGGAAAGACAAATACGATAAATTGTCCTTACCGTTCGATTTGGTAAATTTTAGCGGCTTATCACATTTGAGCGAATATTGAAAACGCAACACAGCATTGCCTGGTGCTACCTGGAAACGAATTTGCAACTGCAAAGAAGGATTGTTTTTAAAGGTACCGGCATACAAATATTCGGTAACCTTATTTTTTAAAAGAGAAGGTTGCATAACAGGTTTCAAATCTTTCAGTACCGCAGCTACCGCTTTACCTTCTATTTCAAAAGAAGGCAACATAAACTTTTGAGCTAAAGAATTGTCTTTAAGTGTATAGGTAAAATAGCCAACATCAGTTTGCGGCCATTGAATTAAATACTCGGAATTGCCGACGGCTTTAGGTTGATACGCAAGAACCCTGAAACCAGGTAAGGATAAGATAAAAACGATGACAAATGAAAGGAAGTTTTTGTATTTCATACGTAATAACTAAGCATTAAAAAAGATGAAAGGAAGTTTTAAAATAAAGTTTTTAACCCTGGTGGAACCTGAGTTTGTATGTCAATTGTTGAAGAAAATACTTTATGCAAACTACATAATTACTGCCTGTTTATGGGAACCATAACTGCTTTATATTTTCCAGACTTATATTAAAACCGGCATGTCGCAATAACGGCAATAACAACGGTTGGTAAGAATGCTTTTTAGTGGTCTGGCATGTACAGTGGAAAGACAGATGTAACATAAATAGTAGTAACGGTTTCAGGCATAGCTGCAAATAAAAATCCCCCCGCCATTTTAGCGGGAGGATTTTATAAAGTATCCAATTCAATTTATTCTTTTATAAACTTTTGTACGGTTGTTTCGCAACCATTTAAACAAATTGCTTTTACAAGGTAGCTTCCTTTTGCAAGGCCGCTAACAGGTAGTTGTACATTGTTATCACCGCCAAGCATTTTAAACGACTGTTGCATTAATTGCCTGCCCGACAAATCCGTAATTACAATCTTTATATTTTCAACCGAAGGTGAAGCAATTACCAGGTTTAATTGTGAGCGAACCGGGTTAGGATACACAGCACTCAACTGCAATACCGAAGGCTTGTTACCTTTTAGCAATACCACACCTGAATACGTAAAAGAACCATCGCGATCATTTTGCTTCAGGCGATAATAATTATTGCCACTAAATGGTTTTGTATCCTCATATTGGTATTGAAGCGTTGCAGTACTAAAGCCACCATTTGCCTTTGAGTTTACAAAACCAACCGGGCTAAAGTTGATGCCATCAGCCGAACGCTCCATGGCAAATGCTTTACTGTTTTGTTCAGCCTGGGTAGTCCAGTTCAATACATTTTTCTCACCAACCTTTTTACCGGTAAAGTTGCTTAATTGTATAGGCAAAGCGGTTCCATTTAGCTGAATGCTGAATGTTCCCCCATCTACAGCGTCAGCATAACCATATACCCTAAAGTAATAAGTCTGGCCTGCAACAAGGTTATTTAAAGTAAGGGTTTCATCCTGGGCATCAAGAGTATTGTCTGCACATCCCAATACAACAAGCGATCCGCATTGGCCGCTGTATGCCTGTATAACAGCATCCAGGCCAACAGCAGCATTGGTTAATAAAATGGAAGCACTGCCATTTTTCACAGCAGTAAACTTAAACCACACATCATCATTTGCATTACCTGCAAAACCATTACAAGCTTCTGCCTGCAGGTATTCAGTAGCACCTAAATTGGTAGCATTTACCAGGGCTACGCCTACACTAAATGCGCCTTCGCAATCATCATTTGCAGGCGGTGCGGGTGCTGCGGATGTTTTAAAATAGGTAGCATTTGACTTACAGGCAGTAGTGGCCGTATCAGTACCAATAATAGGCCTAACATAAAAATAATAGGTGGCATTGTAATCAATTATTCCTCCCCCTCCCAGGTTTACAGAAGTGGTATCGGTAGAGCCCGCGTTTACATAAGTAACCCCTCCGTCACTGCTTAACATAACAGTATATGCCGTTGCATTTGCCACGGCTGCCCACGAAGCAATTGCTGCTGCAGGCGACACATTTTTACTGGCATTAACCGGGGTGCTATTTGTTGTACATGGTATTACCGGTGGTTCAGAAACTGTAAAAGATGTTTTACCCGAAGCGCAGTCTGTGCTTGCAGTATCACTTCCAATAACAGGGCGGATATAAAAATAATAGGTAGTGCTATAAGTAAGATTTTGAAGCGTTGCTGTATTTGTGGTGCCGGGTACAGAACCTATATCTGCAAGGTTATTGGCATCAGAACCAAACATTACTACGTAGGCTGTTGCCCCATTAACAGCATTCCAGGTAAGCGTAGGGGTTTTATTGGTTATAGCACCCTGGGCAGGAGCAGTGTTGGCGGTACATGTTACCGTAGCCCTTTGCGACCATGTAGAAAAACTTGCACCGCCACATGAACTTCGTACATAAATAAAATTACTTACCCCTGCTGTTAAAGTAATATTTACAGATGTGGCAGTAGTAGCAGTACCCGAAGCTGGTGCGCCGGGAGTTGTTGTTACTGCATATTCATAGCCTGCAACACCCGCAACAGCATTCCATGAAAAAGTTGCAGAAGTAGTGGTAACGTTTGTAAGGGAGGTTTGACTGGGTGCAATACAAGCCAATGGAGTAAACCGGTACAACTGATTTGTAGCCGGCCTGGATGATATGGCACTGTTCTCAACAGTTGAACTTACTGTTGGAGATGCAGAGCTGGCAGATAAGGATAAAAAGTTACCAGGTCCTGTTCTTACAGCAGTAATACCTATAGATGCCTGTGCATTAGAAGTACCACCCGTTTCGCGTTTGTAAATAAATTCTACAACGTTGGTGGTCTCGTACAATTTGGTTTGAAATGAAATGGTTGCTGCTGTACCGCTGTACGACCAGCGGGCTTTTGACCATTCAATAGTAAGTACCCTGTTGGGCGCTGTGCCAGTTAGTAAATATTTGATGTTGGCCTCATCAGTAAGATGTAAGTCGCCCCAAAGCGGTGCAATTACAGGACGGGTAGAAGTAAGACCTTCAGGACCACCAGATAGATTATTGTCGTAATACACTTCGTTAACATCGGGTATAAATCCGGCACCAAAAGTTATGTAGCCATTTACATTAACATTAAACTGGCTGTAGCTAATGCCGTTATAGTTAAATGTAAATCCTATAGGCAATGCATTAGCATATCCCTCATCGGCCTTTCCATAATCCGCCGAAGGTGTTGTTAAAGCCGGGGCCGTTGCTCCTGCTAAAGCTGTAAAGGTTGATGTTCCTGTTGAAAAGCTATAACTCACTTGTGCCATTAATCCAATGGCAGGTAGAAGCATTAGCAGAACAGGGAGTAAAATTTTCCTCATAAGGTTTGTTTTAGTGTAGGTAATAAAGGTTGGTGAAATTGAAATATGATCGTTGGTAATATATGCGGGATGATTGAAGGATCTTTTTGGTTTTCTAGCTGGGCATTCTTGTGCTTATATGAATAACCCAGGAAGAAAGCAGAAGGCAAAAGTTAGGATAGTAATAACCGGGTTTTATGAAGACGCTGGTAGTTGCTTTGCTCCATATTAAGAATTAAAAAAATAGTTTGCAAAGAGGTTATAGAGTAGATTTTTTTCATGTGGGAGATTTAAACGAATCTAACTAAAAAGAAGATAGAAATGTTACGGAGATAAAAAGTTTCTGTGCTCCATAAGTCAGGAGGGTTTCTGCCCTTTAACCTGCGGGAAAAAAGAAAATATCAACAAAATAAAAGACAGGGCCAGCAACGCATAAATACCATATTTCTTTTCAGGGCACTCTCCCATCTCGCATTGGGTTGTAAGCAGGTAGTTACGAATGGCCCACGAAAAATTGAACGAACAAATAAACACATTAACTCTTTTAGCCCAGATGCCCGGCAATAGTATCATAATGATGGTAGTAACGGTAAAAATAATATTCATGAGGCCCGGTTTACCCAGGTTGGTTTTACCGGCATCCCAACCCGTAATGGTAGTTTGTATAGGAGCAATGTAAACCCATGGCGCAAAACAAATGGCTATCAGTAATAAGGCAACAACAATTGACAATTGATTTGAATATCTCATACCGGTAAAATTAAGTGGCAAAAATTATTACTTCCTCATTAGCAACATTCTTTTTGCCAGGTGCCTGTCTCATCCAATAAAGAGCGCCGTCTTTTATGATTCTCCGGATGCTAGTTGTGTAAACATTCTATTCCTCTATTTAAAAAACTTTCATTTCCTAAAGGCTTGTTTAAAAGCAGCTAGCACTACCCTGCTTACTACTACCATACCTTACCTTTGTTTTTGTTATGACAGAAGTACCAGAACTATTAGTAGACGATGCCAGCGAGGACCTGTATGAACGAAAGGTTATTAAAACGGACAAGGGCCAGGAGCCGTATCGTATAGATAAATTTTTAATGAACCGGATTGAAGGTGCCACACGAAACAAAATTCAAAACGCTATTGAAGCCGGGCTGGTTACTGTAAACGGCCATACCATAAAACCAAATTATAAAGTAAGAGGTTTAGATGAGATCATCGTCTTCAGCTACGACTCTCCTGAAAGTACAGATGTTGTTCCTGAAAAAATGGATTTGAATATCGTTTACGAAGACGATTATATTATGCTTATTAACAAACCTGCAGGTATGGTAGTACACCCCGGCAGTGGCAATTATACAGGTACCCTCTTAAATGGTGTAAGCTTTTATTTGCAACAGCAACAGCCCAATCTTGATGAGAATGTATTACCACGTTTTGGCCTGGTACACCGCATTGATAAAAATACCAGCGGCCTTTTAATAATGGCTAAAACTGCAAAGGCAGCGGCACACCTGGCAAAGCAGTTTTTTAATCATTCTGTTGACAGAAAATATGTAGCGCTTGCCTGGGGAGATATGGAAGAAGATGAGGGAACTATTATAGCCCATGTAGGACGAAACCAGCGCTTTCGCAAAATTTTTGAGGCATATCCCGAAGGTGAGTATGGTAAAGAAGCCATCACTCATTATAGAGTACTGGAACGCTTTAATTATGTTACCCTGGTAGAGTGTATTTTGGAAACAGGTCGAACACACCAAATAAGGGTGCATATGAAACATATAGGCCACACCCTTTTTTGCGACACCACCTATGGAGGAGATAAAATTTTAAAAGGAACGGTGTTTAATAAATACAAACAGTTTGTAGATAATTGTTTTCAGATTTGCCCCAGGCAAGCGCTGCATGCAAAAACACTTGGCTTCATTCACCCCGAAACACAGGAAAAAATGTTTTTCGAATCTGAAATACCTACAGATATGAGCCAGGTAATTGATAAATGGCGCAAATATGTAAAAGGAAAAGAAGAATGATTTATTACTTATTTTTAGAACAAAAGAACTCAAGAAAGTAACCTGATGAAAAATGTTGTGCTGGTATGTTTGGCGGTGTTCTTTTTGCTACCAGCCTGCTTGTACTCGCAGGTTTACTATTTAAACAATGGTTTTACCAATGGCGGCAATGTTAGAAGCTGTTCCGGACAATTTAAAGACTCCAACCCTTTTGGCAGTTATACTTACAACGAGAACTACTCCGTAACCTTTAATACTGATTCTGCTGCGGGACAGGCAATGCAACTGGAATTTGATACACTGGACATTGCTATGGGCGACACCATCTTTGTGTACGATGGTACTACCACCTCCTCAAAATTATTAACCACCCTTACAAATAAAGCTGGCGTTCCGCTCTCCATAAGAGCAACAGCATTAAACAAATCGGGCTCACTTACCATTCGCTTTAAGTCGGACAATAATGATTTAAGCAGTGGCTGGAATGCCAACCTTATTTGTAAAAGTCCGTGCCAGTCTATAGCCGTACAATTAACTACCATGCCTGCCGCTGATGCAAACGGATTTATCAATATCTGCAAGGGTGGCACCATCACTTTTTCAGGTAAAGGTTTCTACAATCAAAACAACCTGTATTACCATCAAAGTGATACAACAGCTAAATACTTATGGACGTTTTCTGACGGCAAGGATACTTCGGGAATTTTTGCCAATCAATTTAAAAGAACATTTACAACGGAGGGTGGTACCATTGCACAACTTGCGCTTATGGATCAAAATGAATGTTACAATACAGTGCCGGTGCAGGTAAAAATCCGAACGTCGCTTACGCCAACATTCAATATAAAAACTCCTGCATTATGTATTAACGATACCCTGAAGTTGATTGCAAAGCCTCTGTATCCTGAAGCTGTTTTCTCCAATTTGCCCGTTTATTCTGATAATAAACCTTTGAATGATGGTGTAGGAAAATGTTATGAAACTTCTATAAATGTTACCCAATTTTTACCCCAGCAAAAACTGGTAAATCTTAATGAACTCGATGGCATACTCATCAATATGGAACATTCTTTTTTGGGAGATATTACCATAGCTATCAGGGCACCAAATGGCGTTAAGGTGTATTTAAAAAAAGGTGTTGGAACTACTGCCGGGTGGGAAAGCTTTTTAGGAGAACCTGTAGATGAACCTTTTCCAAATTCCCCCTTATCTTCTAAACCGGGCAAGGGTTACGATTACCTGTTTAGTCCTAATCCTAAATTTGGCACCATGGATTTTGAAAAGGGTAAATACAAATACAGTTATACAGATAAGGCAGGGCAAAAGCAGGTGGATCACACCTATTTGCCCGAAGGCAGTTATGCGGCAGAAGATAGTTTATTAGCATTGCTGGGTACTACACTTAATGGTTTATGGACGATTGAAGTATGTGACAATTTTCAAGAGGACAATGGATTTATTTTTTATTGGACCATTAAATTTAAACCTTCGGTATATCCTGATTCTGAGGTTTATACCAGCCAGGTCTCCTCGCAGATATGGCAAAACTCACCAGGCCTGATCAGCGCCAAAGACAATATTGCATTCATCTCCCTGCCGCAGCAGGGCACTTACAATTATTCTTTCCGGGTAACCGACGAGTTTGGTTGCATGGTAGATACAACGGTGCAATTAACGGTAAACCCCTACCCGGCAAAGCCAAATCTTGGTAACGATGCCTTGATTTGCCTGGGCAAAACTGTAATAGTTAGTATTACCAATCCTCAGCCTGCAACAACCTACACCTGGAGCACAGGAGCTGTTAACGACACCACGCAAACTATTACAAGGGCAGGCACTTACACTGTAACTGCTTCAAACGTGTTTGGGTGTCAACTAAAAGACACTGTGGTTATTGTAGATAACGAACCCATCAGTATTTCTCTGGGAAAGGACACACTCTTCTGCAACTCTAATCCTTTGAAATTAACTGCTGCCACATCTGGAAGCATTACTTCTTATGTTTGGAACACGGGTGAAATTTCTGCTTCGATCGTGGCAAAACAAGCCGGCAGTTTTATAGTAACGGGTAAAACCAATTCCGGTTGCCAGGTAAGCGATACGTTGTTATTGGGAAGTAACCCGGCAGATTTGTTCCAGTTACCGCAGGATACAATTATATGTATGGGCTCCAGTTATCGCCTGACAGCAAACACACCGCCAGGATCTACTTATACATGGGAAGATGGCACATCTGCAAACCAAAGATTACTAACGGGGGGTAACTATGAATTAACATTGAATTACCGGGGTTGTATAAAAAAAGATGATTTATTAGTAGGCATTCAGCCTTTACCGGTTGTAAACCTTGGAACCGATACATCAGTTTGCATAGGGTTCGATTTTACGCTGAAAGCATCTTACCCCGCTGCAACTTATTTATGGAGCGATGGCAGTACAGCCTCCAGCCTGGTGACACGCAACGGGGGATTGTATTGGGTACAAACAACATTGGCTCGCTGCACTTTTCGCGACAGCATAAATATTACGGAACGACGTTGCGAATGCAGGGTAAAAATGCCCAATGCTTTTTCTCCTAATGGTGATGGCATTAACGATGTATATAAACCTGAGATCAGTTGTTTTCCAAAAGATTACCGTCTATCGGTCTTTAACCGGTATGGTCAACTGCTTTTCAATTCAACATCGTTTAATGAAAACTGGAATGGATTACAAAACGGCAAGCCTTTACCTGTTGGAACTTACTATTATATTCTCACCTATTTTAACGTGGATACACAGCGCAAAGAGGAATACAAAGGAGGCATAACGTTGCTCAGGTAACACTCAATTTAAAGGCCCTTCTGGACCAACACCAACAACGCCCAACTTTTCTTTGATCCATAGCTGCACGGAAGTACACAACCAATTTACGGTAGTCTTACAAAAGGATTTTATTCAAGGATGCTATTTAGACTACCGTAAAATATTTTCGACCAACAACCAAACAACCACCAACCACCTACGATCAACCTTTTTCCTCTATCGCCTGCTGGCAATCAATAAATTCAAATCGGTAAACTTTAAATCAAAGCGTTGGCTCAGGTAAAAATTGGTAAGGTGCCCTTTGTATAAATAAATGCCATGACGCAGATTAAAATTGTGCCAAACCATTTCATCAAAGCCACCTGCCTCGCTTATGTCGAGCAACAATGGCATCAGCACATTACTTATAGCCTGGCTTGCCGTACGTGCAAAACCACTGGCAATATTTGGTACACAATAATGGATCACATCATGCACCGTATAAGTGGGCTTTTGATGGCTGGTGATCCTGCTGGTTTCAAAGCAGCCCCCGCGGTCAATGCTTACATCAATAATAACGCTTCCCGGGCGCATAGCCGATACCATTTGTTCGGTAACCAACATGGGTGTGCGACCCAATTCGCTGCTCATGGCGCCTACGGCAACCTCGCAGGTCTTTAATTGCTTGGCTAATATTTTAGGTTCTAAAACACTTGTCCATACACGAACACCCAGGTTGTTTTGCAGGCGTTTTAGCCTGTAAACATTATTATCAAAAACTTTAACGGAAGCACCCAAAGCAAGTGCTGTACGTGTAGCAAATTCGCCCACTACGCCTGCTCCAATTATAATGACTTTTGTTGGTGGAATGCCACTAATACCACCCAGTAAAACACCTTTACCATTATTGGCACTGCCAAGGTACTGACCTGCTATTAACATGATGGCCCCGCCGGCAATCTCACTCATGCTACGTACAATGGGGAAAGTTCCACTGTCGTCTTTTAGGTTTTCGAAGCTGAGGCCTGTAATTCTTTTCTCCATCATTTTCTCCAGCAATTCGCTGCGCATTGCCGAAATATGAATGGGAGAAATAATGGTTTGATTGTGCTGCAATAAAGGAATGTCTTCATCAATTATCGGGGCACTTTTTACAAGTATGGGAGCCTTAAACACTTCCTCTTTTTCGTACACCAGTTTGGCACCTGCTTCGCTGTAATCGTTATCAGAATATTTGCTTCCCTCACCGGCACGGTGCTGCATAATAACTTCGTGACCATTGCTGATTAACACTCCAACACTTTCAGGCGTTAATGCTATACGGTTCTCCTGGAAAGCAGTTTCTTTAGGGATGCCTATATGTAGTTTGGCTCCCTGTGGTTTAATATCTAATGTTTCCTCTAATGTTTCGTAAGTAAAAGATGTATTAACAATAGGTTTTGAAACTGCCATGTATCCCGGGTTTTGATGAAAGATTTTTTAGTGTAAAACGTTTTGATGCCCTTTATTAAAAATTAAAGCTAAGATGATTTTAGCAGATTAAATGGCTACGTAAGCCAGAGAAACATCCGCACGTCATGGCATTTGTAGCCGTAACGTCCGGTTTCTTTCATCAACTATTTCTAAAAAAATGTGCAATGTCTCAGGTGGCAGTAAGTTGGCTGCCCTGACGGGCCATTCAACCAGGCAAAGATTATTGCTATACAAGGCATCTTCAACACCTGCCTGCAAAGCTTCTTCCTCTCCGCTTAGCCTATACCAGTCCATATGAAAAATAGTTCCTGCTATTGGGCTGTCATATTCGTTAATGATAGAATAGGTGGGACTTCCAATGGCAGAACTTACCTGCAAAACTTCGCACAGCGTGTGAATAAAGGTTGTCTTCCCGGTTCCCATTTCGCCATGAAAAGCCCATACCCTACGATCTTTTCCAACACTCCAAACCTCCCTGGCAACTGTATGAATAGTATCTAAAGAAAAATTGAATTGCATGTTGCAAACTTACAGGTTAGACCTAACTGATACAAAAAGCTGCTGCTTCTTTGAGACTATTTTCAAATGAAAATCCAGAAACACAGATAACACGGATTTGAAAGATTCAAACGGGTATCAATTTGATTATCCCTGCCCTCCGGTCAGGGTGGCTTTTAATCAGTGTCATCCGTGTTCCCTTCTCTAAACTTCCCATGAGCAATCTCAATTTTTGCTTTTGAAAGATGTAACGCTAATTAGCAATAATGCAACATGGTGTATATAATATTTCCTCAATGGTAAGTGCACCAAAATAGGTATTGATAAATTTGCCTATCAATAAAACGATTGCCAGCATTATTATTATTTGCATAGAAAAGCAGCTGGCGGCGAAGTTTAATTTTTGAAACAGATTGTTTATGGAGAAGATACAGTGGAAGGTGGAAGGAATGACATGTTCTAATTGCGCCTTAAGCGTAAACAAAGTACTTACACGCCAGGGAATGGAAAAGGTTGAAGTAAATGCAATAACTGGTGATGTTGCTTTTGAAGCAAAGCAAAAAGATGAAACCCTGAGCACTGCCCGCAAAAGTGTGGAAGGCCTTGGCTATACCGTTATTGAAGAAGGCATTGCTCCCAAACCTCAAAAAAAGAAATGGTTTAAAAATAATTTACAACGTGCCTTGTTTTGCCTGCCGTTTACATTAGTGCTAATGGCAGGTCATTTGGGTATGACGCTGGGATTTCATTTTTTACACAATGCCTGGTTACAAATGGTAATCTGTATACCGGTAATGATTGTTGGAATGGATTTTTTTGGCAGAAGCGCCATTAAAAGCCTGGGGCAGGGTGTGCCAAATATGAATGTATTGATAGCACTGGGTTCGATTGCCGCATTTCTCTACAGTCTTATCGGTACCATTACCGGCGATGCCAACCTTATTTTTTATGAGACTGCTGCGTCAATTATAAACATTGTATTTTTTGGTAACTGGATGGAGGATAAATCAATTAAGAAAACACAAAAAGCCATCAACGAATTGGTGCGTCATGAAAAAGTAATGGCCAACATGATTACGTATGATGACCAACATAACGAGCATATTTTTCCTGTTGAAAACACGAACTTAAAAGTGGGTGACCTGATTTTAATCAAGACAGGT
>JBBQVY010000084.1:0-18199 GCA_038211085.1 Chitinophagales bacterium
GTTTAGGTTGATGGACATTTGCCAGCAGTGCAAATCGCGGCTTACCCACATGGACAGTGTTTGAATTTTTGCAGTCTTAAAATCAAAATAAGTATTGCCGCCCATCTTCCATTTATTGGTTAAGCTAAAGTCGCCGTTAACACTTAGGTTTGAATAAACCTGTGTTGTAATCTCAGTATAACTCTGCACAAATTGCCTGCTAAAGTTTAACGAATAAGAAAGCTGTACATTCCAAGGTATATTAAAATCAGTATATTCTGCAGGGTTATCCCTAACCATATCCAATTGTCGAACTTGTTCGTCGGGAGTTAAATACTCATCCCTGGTTACCCGTTGCTCTCTTGTTTTACCATCCTTGCTTTTACTGGTTAGTGCAGTTGAAATAGCTACACTTCCATTGGTAATTCTACCCAAACTAAAATTACGACCCGATAAGGTTAACTGGTCTTTTCTAAAACCCCTCACGTCATATTCATAGGGATCCAATGTGGCATTGGCTGTTATGCTAATTTTCTCAAATAGATTGCTACGTACATACAAACTAATAGGCGATAGCTTAAAACTGTCAGCCACCAGGTTGTACGATCCGTTAAAACCAAATCCATCAATCAGCTTAACTTTTTTGGTAGCTCCTGCACTGGTATCACTCTTATCCCTAACCTTCATTTCAAGCGTATTGTCAACGCCAAAACCTATACCACCAAAGCTTCCCTCGCCAAAGGCACCATTAAGGCCACCATCAAATTTTGAGAAGCGATAAAAGTTTTTGCCTGTGGTATCTATCTGGAGGGAATAGTAATATTTTTTCATAAAGTCCGGCTTATAGTTCAGGCTGAATGTTGGCCTGATCTCATGCCTGATAGCGCTTACTTTACTATTTTTTCCAAACTGGTACGTACCAAAAATGCGGGTACTGGCAGAGATACCAAATTGCATTTGTCGTGCCGTGTAAAAGCCACGGTTTATTGCCGTGTCCACTTTCTTCAACCCTGGGTTCCATCTTCTTTCTATCTGCTGCCCATACCACCTTTCTTCATACGATATACTGGGCGACACTTGTACCGGCCCCAATGATGGTAATGAAAGAGATATAGGAATGTTGTGTGTAGCACCCCATTGCGCTGTATCTAATATGCGGCGAAGGTTAAAAGCCGAATCGTAAAACGATACCTGGTTTTGCACGTTGCCCGTGTAAGCAACACCTAACTTTTCGTACCACTTAGGTTCGCCCACCTGTTCCTTTTTTTGAAATGGATAGAACGTTATTGCACTAAAATTTACGGTTGGCAAGTTTAAATTGATAAGGCGTGTTACGCTGTTTTGGCTATGATTGGCATTAACCGATAGATTAAATTTTCCCCGCCAGTCTTTTGTATAATTGATTGATGAGCTAAGCGAATTATTAAAATTTACCAGGTTATTATTAGAAACATAGCGGTTAAATTTTGTACTTCCTGCATTTACATTAGCCGAAAAGTTGGTACCCGGCCGGGATTTACTGTCCCTGCTATGGCTCCAGTTTATCATAAAACTGTTGTTCTGTGTAAACTCATCTTTTGTAAAACCCGACCTGTTTAAAATTTTGGTATGCTGGTACGAAAAATTCAGACCTCCCGTGTACTTATACCGTTTTAAATATTTTGAATTGAGGTTTAAAGTATAGCCTCCGTAGCTATACAAATTACTTCGAATGGTAGCATCTACATTCTCATTGATGACCTTGTAAAAACCTCCGTTAACAAGGCCCAATCCAAAGTCTTCGTTTGCTTCAAAAGTAGGCGCTAACACACCCGAATGTCGGCCCCGGTTCAATGGAAAAATGCCAAACGGAATGCCTATGGGTAATGGCACTCCTTCAAACTCAGGAAAGGCCGGCCCTGTAACCGCCAGTTTTTTATTGATGATTTTCATCTTTTTGGTTCTGAAAGCAAAGTGCGGTGTGTCAAGATTGCAAGTGGTAAATCTTCCCCGGTATGCATACAGTACATCATTACTTACCTTCTTAACAGTGTTGGCAAAAACATACATCTCACCCTCCTGCAGGTAACTATTTTTTGTTAGCCCTTTTTGAGTTTTTAGGTTGAAGAGAATCGAATCATTGTAGCTCGTCATATCAGCCTGTACCAGCTTTGGCTTATCCATCGGATTACCACTTGTGTCTAAGGAACCATATGCCGACATTAAATGTTTGCCCTGGTCCAATTTAATGATGGCAGCAGTCATATCCATATCAGTATACTTGGTATTGCCCTTTCCATATAAAATAAAAACGCGATCGGGTATATCCAGCACCCCACTGTCTTCGGCAGAGTAAGATATGGGAGCATCCAGCGAATCTTTAGAGACTTTAAAATTCAAAGTATCAGTTACAACAACCAACCTGGAAGTATCTTTTATTAATGTAGTATCAATGCGGGCTGTATCCTGTTTTTTTTTAAGTGTATCAACAGCTTGTCCTATAGATTTTTTTAATACAGAATCTTGCCTCGGAATAATGGGCTTGTTCTTAAGTTTGGGAGTATCTAAGTTTTTTTTTTGAGTGATATGCTTTGTAGTATCCGACTGTTGCGAGGCTGGCTTTGCTTTAATTTTGTTTGTTTGATACTTTGCGCTTATGGGAGGCGTTATTAAGAAAACAATAGCAATTACCAATCCGGCTGAAATGTAATTTGCTCTAACTTTACCTCGCTTACTCATAAGTAGTTGGGCAAATTTAGTGCTTTAATGCATTAACAATATGTGAAGATTACCCCCTAAACCTAATTAAACATGCTAAGAAGATTTTCCATTTTTTTTCTCTGTTTTTCTCTCTCATTTAGCCTGTTTTCTCATGCAGCTGACCCCACAAAAAAAGCCCAGAAAGAACAATTAAAAACTATTGTTATTGATGCCGGTCATGGTCTTCCAAATAGCAATGCCGAAGGAAAATATAGTTATGAATCTGCACTTACACTTGCCATTGGATTAAAAATTGGTCAACGTTTAAAAGAGGTATTGCCTGAATGTAATGTATTGTACACCCGCACCGATGAGAACCTGCCCAATGGTTTAACTGATAAAAACAAAGCAAACAGGTATCGTGCTCAATTTGCGAACGATAATAAAGGAGACCTCTTTATTTCTGTTCATGTAAACTCTATGGAAGAGCGGTATGAAAGAAGAATTGAAGGTCACCGGCAGGAGACCTATTATGTTAAGGTTGGCAAGGGCAAAAAGAAAAAGAAAGTTGCCAAAACCCGAACGGTTCCTATTTACAAATCTTACAAATTACCATGTAATCGCCAGGGTACTGAAACCTACATCTGGGCAATAAATAAAAACGATCAAAAAATGCAATCCATTGGTTCGAGAGAAGATGATGCAGATGTAACAGGCGAAGTTGGTGATAGTACTTTTAATTTCTACGACTCGCCGGAGGCAAAAATTCTTGCTTCGCTGAGGACCAAACAATTTTTTGACAAGAGCCTGATGGTAGCAAATCTTGTTGAGGATGAATTTAAAAAAGTAGGCAGGCCAAGCTACGGAGTAAAACAAAGAAACAATGAAGGAATTTGGGTACTACAGGCTACCAACATGCCTAGTATTCTTATAGAAACGGGGTTTATTTGCAACGAAGAAGAAGAAGACTACCTTAATAGTGAAAAGGGCCAGAACGAAATGAGCTATGCTGTAATGCGTGCCGTACTCCGCTATAAACAATCACTTGAAACCGGCCTCCATAAAGTTGATAGCATCCCGACTTCAAAATAAAAAGTTCCTGATTTGTATTCAGGCATTTTTTTTGGTTAAGGGAATTATATGATGAAGAATTATTTATTAATTGTATTAGGAATCATCTCCTGCAGTTTTTATACTCCCCGATCATTCGAATTAAAAAGTGCCGGTTCAAAGGCACGTTTAAGAAAAATTATTATTGATGCAGGCCATGGAGGTCATGATGTTGGTGCTACTGGTAGATTTTCGAAAGAGAAGGAAGTTGCGCTGGAAGTAGCATTAAAGCTGAGCAAACAATTACAAAGCGACATGCCAGAAGTTGAAGTAGTACTTACACGGGCAACAGACATTTATCACAGTCCCGTAACAAAAGCAAACATTGCCAATAATAACAAAGGCGACCTTTTCATTTCAATACATTGCAATGCGGCCCCTGATATAAAACATTCAAAATTGCTAAGGTATAAAACCCAGGTTTATTATACCGGCAAAGGCAAAAAGCGAAAAAAACATACCCGCAAAGAGCCGGTTTATCAAACGTACACTACTCCAAATCCTGCCAAAGGAACAGAGACCTACATATGGGGAGCAGATAAAAAAGATTCCAAAGAGAAGGCCATGCGTGAAAACGAGGCACTTTACCTTGATAGCGCTACATCACGTTTTGTAAAAGACTTTGACCCCTCCTCACCCGAAAAAATGATTTTGTATTCACTAAAGACGCAGCAGTATTTTAACCGCAGCGCAAACCTTGCTTTACAGGTTGAAGAAGAATTTAAAAAAGTGGGGCGCATCAGTCGGCAGGCACAACAAAGGCAGGTAGGCATTTGGGTATTACAAGCCGTGGCCATGCCCAGCATTTTAGTAGAGACCGGGTTTATAACCAATCCCCAGGAAGAAGTTTACATCAACAGCGAAAAGGGGCAAAACGAAATTGTTTCCTGCATTGTAAATGCCCTCAAATTGTACAGGAAAAATATAGAAGCAGGTAAATAATATAATTTGCTATTTTATTAAAGTACAATTTTTCTACCCTTCCACCCCATTGTTTGCTAATGTAATTGTGTAAAGTTTTCGGGGTTAATCCGCTACCTATTATTTTCCGTATTTACAGCGTGTTACTTTAAATGCTTGTAAAAAGCAGCAAGTTTAATCATAAAATAAAATGTACTAATACAACCATTTATGTAAAGCATGTGGTCTTAAATGGGTAATGCTGTACTTTTGCCCTTAGCATGACTTTTGCAACCTATGCCACAACTAACTGAAAAAATTATAATAAAGTATTTCACATGAAGATTACAAATGAAACAAAAGTTGGTGCGCTTTCTGCAATTGCTATCACCTTTTTAATTCTTGGTTTTAATTTCCTGAAAGGCAAAAGCATTTTTAAATCCGGTAGCTTTTTATACGCAAAATATTCTGACACAAAAGGTTTAATGATCTCAAACCCTGTAATGATTAATGGCCTACAGATTGGTAGTGTCTACGAATTGGAGGAACAGGATAAAAATATTGACACCATTATTGTAGCCATCAAACTCAACAGAGAACTAAATATACCGGTCAATTCCATAGCCTCTATTAGCAGTAATCCACTGTCATCGTCCAGTATTGTTATTGAACTAGGTAACAGTGCCAAATATTTTGTACACAACGATACCATCCCAACCAGTAACACACCCGGATTGCTGGGCGGCCTTAGTCAACGTATAACTCCATTAGTTGAAAGAGTAACGGTCACGGTCCAGTCTCTTGATTCTGTATTAAGAAATATCAACACGATTTTCGATCCTTATACAAAAAACAATATGCAGGAAGTAGTAGCTAATGCAAATAAAACAATGGCTTACCTGGTTACTTCCGCGGCGTCTTTAAATGCTATATTAAATTCCCAAACGGGTGTTTTATCAAAGTCATTAAACAACGTAAACAGTTTTACGCAAACTCTTGCCCGCAATAATGATAAGGTAGATCATATGATGGCGAATATTGAAACAGCCACAACCAATTTTTCAAAAGCCGATATTGATGGCACCATAAATAAAATGCGTGGTACCGTTGAGCGCTTAAATGCCGCAGTTGAAAAAATGGATAGTAAAGACGGAAGCCTGGGTTTATTATTAAATGATAAGCAACTTTACAATAACCTGGAGAACACTACAAGGAGCCTTAATATATTGATGGACGACATACGCATCAATCCAAAAAGGTATGTTAGTATTTCGATCTTCGGAGGTAAAAGCAAGGGGCAACCTTTAACTTCACCGCTTCCTGTTGTGGATACTTCAGGTGCACGATTGTAATGTTTAAAAATCTTCTTTTTTACTGTTCAGTCCTTTTTGCATTCGTTTTGGTAACATCTAAAATGGCTGCACAGGTTCCCAATACAAGTTTAAGTGCTGGTGATACTACCGGCAAAAAACTGGAAATTCTGGAGGCGAAGCGATACAATTTTCAAAAGATTGATTCCGTAGGCGACTTTGTTTCTTTGGCAGGAAATGTACGCATACGCCAGGGCAAAACTTTATTTTACTGCGACAGTGCCGTTCTCGATCAAAAACAAAACACCATTGAAGCATTTGGCAATATTCATATAAATGATGAAGACAGTGTTCATACATATTCTCAATACCTAAAATATTATGGACAGGAAAAAGATGCCATATTAAAAAATAAGGTGAAGCTTACGGATGGCAAAGGAGTACTAACTACCAACGAACTTCATTACAACACCATTACCAAAGTTGGAACCTATGTAAACGGGGGCAAGGTGGTAACGGGTACCACTATTTTAACCAGTACCGAAGGCATTTATTACGGCGAGACAAGAGATATTTATTTTAAGAAGAAAGTAGTAATGGTGGATCCTGAATTTAGGGTGACCACCGATACACTTTTATACAACACATTTACGGAGATAGCCCGCTTTACTGTTCCCACTGTTATAAAAAATAAGCAGCGAACCATTACAACTTCAGAGGGGTATTACGACATGAAGAACAAAAAAGCGGTGTTTGGTAAACGCCCTTTTATTGATGATAAAGATTATACCCTAACCGCAGATGATTTGGCAATTGATGAAAAAAGTGGTTTTGGTGATGCACTCGGACATGCTGTATATAAAAGCAAAGACACCGCTAATCCGTCTATCATAATTGCAAACAGGCTCCAATCCAATAACAAAACAAATGCCCTGCTGGCCACACAAAAGCCGGTTATGATTATAAGGCAGGGAGCAGACAGCATTTACATTGCTGCCGATACGTTGTACACCGCACGTTTAAGCGACCTGAGAACGTCAAGATATGTTCCACCAATATTTCAACTGGACATGGAGACTTCCAATGACAGCAATAAAAAAGCGATGGTTGATAGTAATGGCACTAACACCATTGCCCCTGCGAGAAACGCTTCAAATGCAAGAAACACATTGGGCAGCATTGGCAAAACTCAACCACAGGCAAAACCTTTTATTGATAGCCTGGTAGCTGTAAAGAGCCTAAAGGATAGTCTTACTCAACCAATGATTGTGAAGAACGACACAAGCAAATTTCAAAAGATTTTACCTGTTCCCAAAAATGACTCTGTTAAGGTGGATAGCAGTGCCAATCGTTTTATTGAAGCATATTATAACGTAAGAATTTTTTCAGATAGTTTACAGGCTGTTGGCGACAGTATGTTCTACTCGCTTGAGGACTCCGCT
Organism: Chitinophagales bacterium; assembly: GCA_038211085.1. Classification (GTDB taxonomy): domain Bacteria; phylum Bacteroidota; class Bacteroidia; order Chitinophagales; family Chitinophagaceae; genus Segetibacter. Next base: position 7,421 of record JBBQVY010000084.1, read on the forward strand.
TTCAGGCTCTTTAAAAACCCGGTCGTTTGGGCCCAGGACAATCAAATTACCGGGGACACCATTTATTTGTTTACTGCAAATAAAAAACCAAAGCGATTGTATGTTTTTGAAAATGCCCTGGCAATAAATAAATCCGATCAATTTTTTAACCAGGTAAAGGGCAACACGATCAATGGTAATTTTATTAATGGAGACATCAACCACATCAGGGCAAAAGGAAGTGCTGAAAATATTTATTATGCAATTGACGACCAGAACAAATACATTGGTGTAAACCGTTCTACAAGCGATATAATTGACATGTATTTTCAAAATAAAAAGCCCAAAAAGATTGTCTTTAGAAACAACCTGGATGGCACCACCTACCCAATGAAACAGGTAACCCACGGCACCATGAGATTACGTGGGTTTAAATGGCTGGAAGATAGAAGGCCCAAAACAAAGTCTGACCTTTTGGAAAACTAATAGGTTCTATTGGATGCTTTAGAATTGATTAATCGCTTAGATTAACTTTTTATCATACAGGCTTTCTGCCATCATGTCACCATTGCAACCATTTTATACTATTTTTGCGGACTAAATTTTGAGCAAGGGATGCAAACATTGGAACTAACTTCTACAGTACATGACGAGACCAGGCAGGGTGAGGCATTTGCTCCTTTTAAAAACGACATCAACCCATTTAAAAAGAAATTCTTAATAGAGAGTTATGGCTGCGCCATGAATTTTGCTGACAGCGAAGTAGTGGCCTCCATTTTAAACAATCAAGGGTTTAGCGCTACCAGGAATGTGGAGGAAGCCGACCTGATTTTATTGAACACCTGCTCTATCCGCGAAAAAGCAGAGCAAACGATCCGCAAGCGACTTACCGAATTTAAAAAATTAAAGATGGCCCGGCCGGGTATGCTGGTAGGTGTTTTAGGGTGCATGGCGGAGCGGTTGAAAAGCAATTTACTTGAAGAAGAAAAACTGGTGGACCTGGTGGTTGGTCCGGATGCTTATAGAACCTTACCCGATCTTATTGAAGAAGCAGGTACGGGTCAAAAAGCAGTAAATGTTTTATTAAGCCGCGATGAAACCTATGCAGATATTGCCCCCGTACGACTAAACAGTAACGGCATTACCGCATTTGTTAGCATTATGAGAGGTTGCAACAACATGTGTAGCTTTTGCGTAGTGCCATTTACCAGGGGCAGGGAGAGAAGCCGTGATGCAGAATCCATACTTGCAGAATGCAGGGATTTGTTTGAGAAAGGTTTTAAAGAAGTTACGCTGTTAGGTCAAAATGTTGACAGTTATTATATAGCCGCCCCTACACAAACGTCAGGGGATTTTAATGGAAGCCAGGTCTCCAATTCAGAGGCCATCACCTTTGCAAAACTGTTGGAAATGGTGGCTGGTATCAGTCCCAATTTGCGGGTACGTTTCAGCACCTCCCACCCAAAAGATATTACCGACGACGTTTTGCATACCATGGCACGGCACGAAAATATTTGCAAATACATTCACCTGCCTGTGCAAAGTGGTAGCAGCCGGGTGTTGCAATTGATGAACCGTACTTATACCCGGGAGTGGTATATGAGCAAGGTTGACAGAATTAGAGAGATCATGCCCGATTGTGGTATAACCAGCGATATTATTTCGGGGTTTTGTACCGAGACTGAGAAAGATCACCAGGAAACGCTGAGCATGATGGAGTACGGCAAATACGACATGAGTTATATGTATTTCTACAGCGAAAGACCCGGAACGCTTGCAGCCCGGCGGTACCAGGATGATGTACCTCTTGCAATAAAAAAAAGAAGACTGGATGAAATTGTGAAACTGCAAAACAGGTTATCGAAAGAGAGTTATAAAAAAGATGTGGGCAAAACTTTTAAAGTTTTGATTGAAGGAAATTCGAAGAAAAGTGACGAAGCATGGTCTGGCAAAACATCTCATAGCAAGGTGCTTGTTTTTGCTAAAGATGAATTTGATTTTAGAAAAGGAGACTATGTAATGGTAAAAGTAACCAGCACAACAGGTGGAACTTTGTTAGGTGAAATTGTGAGTGCATAGGTACTGAACCAATAAGTAAAATTCAGTCCCGAGAATTCTAATTAATAACTTTTTAATAATTCAATTATATGGAAAGTGCATTTGCATATTTTGACGGGGAGAAACTGATAGCTGAAAAGAAGATGTCTATTAAAAAGGGACAGAAAGTGATTTTGACCGTGCTGGATGAGGCCCATTCTGGAGGAAATGAAACAGCAATCATGTACGATACCGCAGTAAGAAGCGAAAGCTTTGATTTCCTTTTTGCTGAAGGGGAGCATGAATATTCTCCTGATGATTTAAAAGAAAAATTCAAGTGATAAGAGGAAGCATCATCCTAATCCCTTTTTATTTTACTGATTTTAAAGGGTACAAGTTCAGACCAGCTTTAATCGTATCGCTTAATCAATCACAAACTGATGACTTTATAATGGCTTTTATTTCCACTATAATTCCCAAAAATAATATCAATCACAAAACCCATTTCGTAATAGAAGACACACAACCATCTTTTTTACAAACCGGTCTGTACACAACATCAATCATAAAGTGTGACAAGCTAATGAGTATTAATAAGTCTGTAATTGAAGGTATACTGGGTGACATTTCACCTGATAGCTTATCAATTATTGATGACAAACTTAAATTAGCCTTGTCCCTTCAATAAGTTATAATGGAGCTTCAATCAATAAAAAATAGGTTTGGAATTATAGGAAATTCTCCCGCACTCAACTATGCATTAAACGTAGCAGTACAGGTTGCCAACACTGACCTGAGTGTTTTAATTGTAGGTGAAAGTGGAGTGGGTAAAGAGGTATTCTCTCAAATCATACATGCCCTTTCAGCACGAAAACATAATCCGTTTATAGCTGTAAACTGTGGCGCTATACCAGAGGGTACTATCGACAGTGAGTTGTTTGGCCACGAAAAAGGAAGCTTTACCGGGGCAGTTGACAGCCGCAAAGGATATTTTGAGACCGTTAATGGCGGAACCATTTTCCTGGACGAGATTGGTGAAATGCCGCTGGGAACTCAGGCAAGATTACTACGTGTTTTAGAGACCGGGGAGTTTATAAGAGTGGGATCGTCAAAAGTGCAAAAAACCGACGTTAGGGTTATTGCAGCTACTAACCGGGAACTGCTGGAGTTCACACAAAATGGCAAATTCAGGGTGGATCTTTATTATCGTTTGAGCACGGTTCCTATTCGTGTACCCTCATTGCGTGACAGGAAGGAAGACATTGGCATTTTGTTTAGAAAATTTGTGGTTGATTTTGCCGAACGTTACAAAACAACTCCAGTGCAGTTAGACGATGATGCCCGCAACCTGCTTGTAAATTATCCCTGGAAAGGAAATGTAAGGGAGCTGAAAAACATTGCCGAGCAGATATCAGTTTTAAGTACCGAGAAACAGGTTGGCCTTAACGAAATCACCAAATTTTTGCCCGAAGCAAGTAATTATAACAGGTTACCCGTATTGGCTCATAACAGTCATTCCCAAAGCAACTTTGGTCAAAATGAATTTGCTAACGAAAGAGAGATATTATACAAGCTGTTCTTCGACATGAAAAAAGATGTAACAGAATTGAAGAAGATGTTTCTTGAAATATTGCAGAATCCTAATACGGCCAATGCAGCAGCTGCTTTTACCAGAGACTCACTGATGCACGATACCATATCTCATGATCATGCACCATCTATACAATCTCCCATAAACCAGCCTGCTACGGTAAACCACCAACCGGTATTGTATCACGACGATATACATCATCACGAAGAAGTAGAAGAATCGTTGAACATAATGGATAAGGAGAAAGAACTCATCATTAAAGCATTGAAAAAACACAAAGGGAAAAGGAAAGATGCTTCTTCCGATTTGGGTATCAGCGAAAGAACGCTTTACCGAAAATTGAAAGAGTATGACATTGATGATTGATGCTTACGGTGAAGGTTTGAGGTTGAAGGTTTGAGGTGGAAGGTTTGAGGTTGAGGGTTAAGGGATGAGGGTTGAGATAGTAAGATAAGGTGTAAGATGGTAACAACTTTAACTCCAAAGGTTATTGGCAATTGGTTGAGAAATGTAATAGGTTTCTTTTTAATATTTTAAAAATAAATGAACCAACCGGCTATGAATAGTAAGATTTTAAGAACGTTCCTGATGGTGGTTATTTGTGTACTAACCCTGTCCTCGTGTAAAATTTACCGGTTTAACAGCGCCAGCATTCCACCCGAAGTAAAGACCGTTAAGATTGGTTTTATAGAGAACAAGGCCCGTTACATCAACCCACAATTAAGTCCAAAACTTACTGATAAGTTGCAACAAAAAATTGTAAGTCAAACAGGCCTCACCCGTACCAATAACGACGATGCACATTATCAGATCAGGGGATATGTTTCCGATTATAGTGTTTCCACCTCAGGCATCTCTAATCAACAGGCAGCAACTAACCGCCTAACCGTAGGTGTACATATCACTTTCTTAAATACGCTAACCGCCAAAACTGAGGAGTTTGATATCTCCCGGAACTTCGATTTCTCAGCCAACCTTTCACTGCCACAGGCCGAAGGTGCATTAACCGAAGACATTATAAGAAACATAACAGACGAAATCTTCAACCGCATTTTTTCCAATTGGTAACCTAGTTGTATTTTCACCCTATGAACCAATCTCTTGAAAGGATATTGAAAAACCTGGACGGCAATCACGACTTAACAGAGGTAAGTTTGGAAGAGTTGGAAAAGATAACTGATGAATATCCTTACTTCTCTGTTTCGCATATTCTTCTTGCAAATAAATTACAACTACAGGGTAGTGAACGGTTTGAAAAGCAGGCGCAAAAGGCGGCTTTATATACCCTCAATGCATGGAACTTACACTACCAGCTAACCAACGAAATGGAATCGTTGGCTGCTCAAAAAAGCGCTCAACCAAACACGCCTGCAATAACTCCTGATGACCAACCCTCACTAATAAAAACTGAGGAAGATAAAGTTGACAAAGCCATTCATGCTGTTACTCCGCCTGAAGACCGTGAAAAAGTTTTATTAACAGATGGAGATGATAATGTGGCACCGGAAACCTTACTTACACAGGACACTACTCTACCGGCAATTCAAACCGAAGAAGTAATAAAAGAAGAGGACAATCTATTGTTAAGTGACGAAGATGAGGATGTTGATCCAGGATTTGCGAGGGAGGAAATAACCGAAACAAATGATGATGAAAAACTACATGCCGGCATAGAAGAAGATGAGGAATTGGTTGTTGATACAAAAGAAGAAAACGTAAGTGATCACCAGGAAGCAACCCTATCAGTGGAAGTAATTCCTGGTATAGCAGAAAATGCGCCTACTGCTGAATTAGTGCCGATAACTACTGAATTTACGCAGGCAGAATTGCAAGTCGCAGATAAACTGGCCCATGAAACACTTGCAGAAGTTGATCCTGAAACTGGCAGTTCTTTATTTGCGCTACCAGCAACTGAAGAGCCTGAAGTAAATGTACCCATCACCTCAGAATTTACCCAACAGGAATTAGATGAATCCAGCAGGCTTGCATATGAAGCCTTAGCAGAAACAAATTTGACACCTAACGTCGAATCATTGTTTGTGCTACCTGTTGCAACAACAGAAGAGGTTGAAGAAGAGGTTGAAGCAACAGACCAGGTTTTAGTAGCGGAGCCAGTAGTGACGGAAAGTGCACCAAAAATTGAAGAAACCGCTTCAATAATCGAACATCCCCCAGTGGTGGTGGAACAGGAATTACCTGCTCAAATCGAAAAAACGTTTAACCCAGAGGAATTTTTATCCGAAGAGGAAGAAAATATTACGGATCAAGACCCGGAGTTTGAGTTAGACGACTCCTACCCCGAAGCTTACAGCAACAATCAAATGCTTCAAAATATTAAATCAATATTAGATACACCTTTAGCAACTAATAAGGCAGCAGCACAATCACTCATACCAATAGATCCATATTATACAGTTGATTATTTTGCCTCCCAGGGTATAAAACTGGTTTTAGATAACGACCCAACAGACAAGCTGGGCAAAAAGCTTAAAAAATTTACGCAGTGGTTAAAGCACATGAAAAAGCTGGGACCTGAAGATGCTATTGAAAGTGAAACTGAAGAAGATTCAGAAGCTACTGTTATACGTATAGCCGATTTCTCTAACACGCAACGTGAAATTATAACTGAGGCCATGGCAGCGGTTCTTGAAAAGCAGGGAAAGAAGGATAAGGCTATCCAGATCTATATCAAATTAAGTTTTTTGTATCCAGACAAAAGCGCTTTCTTTGCGGACAAAATTAAAATTTTAAAAGGTATTAAATGACGACGCTTTTCTTTATACTAATTGTTATCTGTGCATTTGTTTTGGGTTTTATCATCCTTGTTCAAAATCCAAAAGGTGGTGGATTGGCTGGTAACATTGCCGGTATTAGTAACCAATTTATGGGGGTTAAACAAACCAATGATGTTCTTGAAAGAGGCACCTGGGTTTTTTCTGCTGCTATTGCTTTACTTTGTTTATTTTCTACTTTTTTCATGACAACCAGTAAAAACGAGGATAGCATTCTCAATAAAATTAATACCAACCAGTCTGCATCTCCGGCACAACAAACGGCCCCACAAACTACACCGCCTGTTGCACCTGCTACCCGTCCTTAATAATTATTTTACAAAAAAAATATTGGAAACCCTGCCCATAAGGCGGGGTTTTTATATAATCATTTTGTAGGAAAGTTAAGTGGAGAACAACAAGCACAAATTGAGGATGCATCAATATTAACCGGCATAGGTTTCAACACAACAAAATAGAATTTCTGGGAGGCTGCCTTAAAAAACTTAGAAACGAATAGTGTCCTCCTTTTGATCTTTTGCAACGTATTTTTAAATTGAATTAAGATTTACAATTCCGATATATGAAAAAAGTGCTTGTAGGTTTGGGAGCTTTGCTGTTGGTGCTGGTGTTAATTGGAGCGTGGCTTGTATTAGCCAGCGGTACATCATTTGATGAAAAATCAAAGCCGCTTTACATACATACAGGAAAGAATAATAAGCAAGATGTATTAATAGCACTGAACGAAGGCAAATTTTTGAAGAGCCCATCCATCTTTAAAACGGTTGCCAATCAACTAGGCGTTTGGGATAAACTAAAACCTGGCAAGTACAATATAAAGAAAGGTGCCAGTATTTTAAGTATTGCAAAAATACTTCGCAATAATCAGCAGGCCCCGGTTAAATTAGTAATTAATAAATTAAGGACAGTAGAAAACCTGGCGCATTTGATTGGTAAAAATTTTGAAGCAGATTCTACAGAGGTAATTTCGTTTCTACAAAATACTGACAGCCTTTCAAAATTTAGTGTTGATACTAATACAGCTATGACCATGGTTATTCCTAATACGTACGAGTTTTATTGGAGTACACCTACCGGTAAAATATTAAAGAAACTACATGATGAAAGTGACGCATTTTGGAACCGCAACAATCGCTCAAAAAAGGCTGAGGACATGGGTTTAACACCCAACCAGGTATATACTATTGCTTCAATAGTTGAAGAAGAAACAAACAAGAATGATGAGAAGGGTAATGTTGCCAGTGTGTACATGAACAGATATCATAAGGGCATGCCTTTAGGGGCTGATCCCACTATAAAATTTGCTCTTAAAGATTTTAGTTTAAAACGAATTTACTTCAAGCACCTCGCTGTAGTATCGCCCTACAACACCTATCGAAATAAAGGTTTACCTCCGGGGCCAATTTGCACCCCTTCAACCAAAACAATCGATGCCGTATTAGATGCTCCAAAAACTGATTATTTGTTTTTTGTAGCTAAAAGCGATTTTAGTGGTTACCATACATTTAGTACAAACTTTGAGGAGCATCGAAAAAATGCGGCTATCTATCAAAAAGCCCTGGACGAAATGATTTTACGCAAACAAAAAGCAAAAGAAAGCCTTTGACCAAACTTGAGCGAATCATATTAAAATCGCACCCTGTTGCTTACCTTGTTTTTAAAAGCAAACAGTTAATACTTCCCGGTTTTAAAGGAGTTCCCTTCTATGATGTCTTTGTATTTTTTAGGAACCAGGTAAATAAAGTTGGGCTAAACGAGCGGGCTTCTGCTATTGCTTTTAATTTTATTATGGCCATACCTGCAGCCTGCATTTGTGTTTTTACTCTGGTGCCTTACCTCCCGGTTTCAAAATCATTTACAAAAGAGTTACTTAGGTTAACAAGAGATATATCACCCAATCAAAACATCTATAACCTGGTAAGTACTTTTTTAAATGATTTTTTAAATACGCAGAGAGGAAGCCTGTTATCCTTCGGTTTTTTACTGGTAATCTACTATGCATCCAATGCCATGCTTACCGTTATCAGAACCTTTGACAGATCCATTTACCAACACGAAAACAAAACAGGTTTTTTTAAGAAAAGATGGAAAGCCATTAAGCTAACCCTGATTGTTTTGGGACTACTTGTCGGAACCATCCTTATACTAATTGGGCAGGGATATTTGTTTAAAAAAATTATTCTATTGATGCACATCAGCTCCACAGGTATTGTTTGGATTAAAGTACTACGCTGGCTAATAACGCTTTGTTTGTTTTATTATGGAATTGCCCTGATTTATAAGTTGGGACCTTCATTAAAAAAACGCTGGCACACTTTTACCCCGGGTGCCCTTGTTGCAACGTTTCTCACCGTATCAATGACATTTATCTTTTCCTTTTGGGTTAATCATTTTAGCAGTTATAATAAAGTTTATGGGTCAATAGGTACGGTACTTATACTCATGTTACTCATCTATTTAAACTCACTTATTTTATTAATTGGTTTTGAGTTGAATGTTAGCATTACCTATCTAAAAGCCGAAGCTGATGAAAGAAAAGCCAGTGAATTGCGCAGCTTTATTATGACAGATGAGCCACCAAAATCTTTATAATGAGGTGGTGAGGTATGAAATTTGAACTGATGATTCCATGAAAATACCTCCTCCATTTATTGGCGAGACTGAACAGGTAAACGCTATTGTAGAAACACCTAAGGGAAGTAGAAATAAATATACTTACGACCAGGAGGCAGATCTGTGTAAGTTGAAAAAAGCCCTGCCTGCAGGAATGATGTTCCCTTTTGATTTTGGCTTCATTCCTTCAACCATGGCAGAAGATGGAGACCCCATGGATATCCTGGTGCTTACTGATGCACCCACATTCCCCGGCTGCCTGGTTACCTGTAAAATTCTTGGAATTATTAAAGTTGAACAATTTAAAAATGGTGCGTATGTACGTAACGACCGGGTTGTAGGCTTACATGATGATTCCCGGATGTTTGGTTCTGTTTTGCATATAGATCAGTTGGAAGAAGGATTGGTACAGGAGATCATTAATTTTTTCGAATCATATAATAACTCAAGCGACGATGTGTTTAAACACCTGGGAAACGAAGGACCGGAAGAGGCTATAGTACTTATTAAGAAATGTATTCAAAAGGGAGAAGACAAATAACAATTATTACTTGTATCAAGACCCAAATAGTTGAGACAGAAGATAAATAAGGAAGTAAAAGAGTTACTTTAATTAAGCAGATTTTTTAGCTCAATGTCCATTCTTTCTGCTGTGAGTTGCGTATTAAAAAAGCGATAATATTTTTTCGAGTTATCTACAAAAATAGAAGCTGGTATGGCACCCGACCAGCCCTTATTAATTATAGGTGTGTACTCTTCAGCTTTTAATTCCTCAAGGTAAACTACCTCGCTTTTGTAGCCCTTTTTCTGTATAAATGCTGATAATAATTTTGGGTACGAGCCGGGAAAATCAAGACTAACCAATAATAACTTAACCGGTGTTGCAGATTGGGCTACTTTACTTTCAAAGTATGGTATTTCTCTTATGCAAGGTCCACACCAGCTTGCCCAAAAATTTATAATGGTTGGCCCGGTGCTATTGTCTATCATTTTCTTTACTTCTTTGGCTGTTACCTTTTTAATTGTTGCGTTTTGGGCAAGTAATATATTTGCAACAAAACAAAAACTCAAAATCACTATAAATTTTTTCATACGTATTTTTTTAAAAATCCTCCTCCTTAAATCCCCATTCCTTTAAAAGGTCTTTTTTTCTTTCATCGGGCAACGAAGGCTGGTCATAATGACCGGCATTTTTTTTCTGACGATAAGCTTCATATATAGTAACAGCACAGGCCACTGATATATTTAAACTCCTGATAATACCCTGTTGTGGAATAGTAAAATTTCCATCTGAATTTGCTATCATCTCTTCACTTACACCTGAATGTTCATTACCAAAAACCAAAGCAATATTTCCTGTAAAATCTAACTGATACAGACCTACGGAATTGGCAGCCAAATGGGTTGTTAATATGGTTGCATAATTACTTCTCAGCGCTTCAATACACTCTTTAGTATCAGTAAACTGATGTGTTGTCATCCAGTTGTTTGCACTACTACTACTTTTAAAGCCCCATTTTTTATGTGGGCCAATCCGTGTATTTAAAATGTAAACATCCTGTATGCCCACACTATCACAGGTTCGTAAAACAGCCGAGACATTGTGGGGATCAAATACATTTTCAAGTACCACCGTTAAATTGTTTTGCCTAAGGTTGGCAACCCTCAAAAGCTTTACTCTTCTTTCTGGCGTCATTTGTTGTCATTGATCGCCAAAGTTGGGACCTTGTTTTTATCCAGCCTTAAAAAAAGTGGTTGTTTTATATC
>JBBQVY010000085.1:0-18057 GCA_038211085.1 Chitinophagales bacterium
AAAAAGTACGGACCCGAGTGAAATTAAAAAAGCTATAACCGATGTAGTGAGTAAGGGTTTTTACCTGAACAACTTTGTAAATCGCATCCTTTTAAAAAAATCTCACAACAAATCAAGGACCTTACCTTCACTAAATAATACGCTGGATGTTTCTGAAAAGGAACGCAATGTTCTCAATTACATCTGCATGGAGTTTACAAGCATAGAGATTGGAAAGAAAATGCATATCAGTTCCCGCACCGTAGAAAGCATTAAAGAAAGAATGATGGAACGATTTGGACTAAAAAATACTGCCGGCCTCGTTTTTTTTGCAGTAAAAAATAACCTCATAGATTAACTTTTCAAAACCTATCACATCCTGGAAGCGGCGCTTTTCATATTCTACCTTCTCTTATGTGCTACCCTAATCATTAAACTTAAGTTTTTTAAAAACTCAGGTTTATCTCCTCAATGGCTTTGCCTCTTCTTTGTTGTAAAAATAGTTGCTGGTGTTGCATTTGGCCTGTTTTATAAACAACCCCGTTACTATGCAACAGCAGACACATGGCGTTTTTACAAGCAAAGCCAGCTAGAAAAGGATTGGCTGCTTCACAATCCTGCACAGTTTATCAAGGATCTTTTTATGTATGGTTACAGCAATTCTGGTAATGTTTTTAGTGGAAACAATTCATATTGGAACGATCTTAAAAGTAATCTTATCATTAAGCTGTTGGCCGTCTGCAATGTTTTAACCAACAGCAGTTATTTTACCAATATTATTTTATTCAACTTTTTGTTCTTTTTTGGGCTTGTAGCCCTTTTAAGGGTTGCCCGGCAACAATTCACGTTACCAAAATGGATGCTTGCCCTGGCTATATTTTTTATTCCCGGTACGCTGTTTTGGTGCAGTGGCATCCATAAAGACGGTCTTATTTTATCTGCTACAGGACTTGCCATTTTTTGGTTTTATAAAATCATCACCTCCACAACCATCAATTTAAAATGGGTAACTGGTCTTATCTTATCTATATGCCTGGTATTCCTTTTTAGAAGTTATGTTGCCCTTGCACTTTTGCCTGCCATGTTCAGTTGGTGGTTGACCATGAGATTAAAAAGAAATTTATTACTTGTTTTTGGCGCCGTTTACTTTGTGGGAATTGCTTTGTTTTTTTGCTCCCCGTTAATAAGTTCCGCGGTTAATTTTCCTGAATTTCTTGCTACCAAACAACACGAATTTTTATTGTTAAGTGGAGGCTCAGCTTTGCCGGTAACAACTTTGGAAGGTAATCTTACCTCGTTCTTAAGGTATTTGCCCACAGCATTGGATATTGCATTTCTTCGTCCTCACTTGTATGAAGCAAAAAATGTTGCAACTTTAAGTACTTTGTTTGAACTCTGGATGATTGGCCTGCTCATTATAACGGCATTTGTTTTTCCGATAAAAGAGCAGTCCAATCCTTTTACTTTCTTTTTGCTGTTTTTTGGGCTAAGCCTGTTAATTATAGCCGGGTATACAGTAACATTTACCGGTGCTTTGGTTAGGTACAGAAGCTTTGCCCTTCCTTTTATTGTATTGCCTATTCTTACATTTATCAATTTTAAAGCAATCAGGCTACCTTTCAATTTGTTTGTAAATAAGGGATAATTATAATTTGAAAAGCAATAATTATCGTTCAAATTGTGTTAGTAACCAATGATCCAAAAATGAGGGTGATTATCCAATATTTATAATTATAAAAACAATCTACAACCTGCCATATGCTTTAGTCGAAATGGTATTAGTAGAGAATGACGATTTAGCTTATGCGTTTTATTGATTTTACAACAATCGACTTTACAACCATAGTAAAGGAAGCCTGGAATGCTTATGACAACACCCGCGAAATAATCAGGGTGGTTGATATTAGCGCTAAGGTGTCTACCAACCATGTATACAGGGTTACCTTTAGCGATCTTAGTTTTATCATAGCGAAACTCTCCTATTTTGGCCAGTTCGAACATTTTGTTGAAGACCATAGTATAATAGACACCCTGTCGAATAATTTACCTGCACCGTTCGAAAATTTTTTGGCCAGATCGCTCGCAAAAGGGAAACACTTGTTTGTGTACCGCTACCAGAACGATGTTTTGGATGCATGGGTAGTGTTTTATCGTCCTATTCAAATTAAAAAAAGATTACCCCGGCATCTGGATTCTGAACAGATAGTAAAATTTGCAGAGCAACTGGCATTGTTTCATAAAGCTTGTTACAGCATTCGAAATACCCTGCCTCCATCTTCCAAAACATTAAAAGTTGATATTGACCACCTGTCAAATATTATTGACACAGACGAGGGTAAGTACGAATACCGGATGCATATTGATGAAATTAAGGACCAAAGTGATCGTTTTGTAAACAATTGCATACTGTTGGGAGAAGACCAATTTGATAAAATTCCTGTATTTGTAGACTGGAACATTGGCAATTTTTCAACAACCTCGTCTGGCAGGTTTTTCAGCCGCTGGGATTATGACTGGTTTAGAATTGGAACCCGGGTTCTTGATTTCTATTTTATGAGCCGGGTTGTTTCAGATGTTGGGGACCGCACAGTTTTCAATTATTATGTTAGCCCATTAATGGAAGAAAGATTCTTACTTTTTCTTAAAGCTTATCACCAGATTTACCCATTGATCGAAAAAGAAGTTCGGTTTTTAAAAGAAGCCTACCGTTTTTTTATTTTAAATTATGTGGTTAAAGATGGAAGGCACTTTTTTCACGAGATATTTGCTACCAAACTGCAAAAAGAAGCATTCGATATTTATCTTCCTTCAATTGATAAGCAATTTAATGCGGACATCATCTTAAAAGCTCTTAATATTTAAGTACTTATGCTAAAAATCCAGTCTTTTTTACCACTTGCGCTAAAGTATAAAGCAGTTTTTCTCGACTCTTATGGCGTAATAAAAAATTATAAAGGCTTGATAGAAGGCGCTCAACAAACCATCACCTTTCTACGAAAAAATAATGTTGCCGTTCGCATCTTAACCAACGATGCATCCCGAAGCCAGGATCAGCAGGTGGAAAGTTTTCATAAACTAGGGTTTACTAATATTGAAGCCCACGAGGTTATTACCTCTGGTATGATGGCAAAACAATTTTTACAGCATAAAATACTTTCTGGCAAAATTGCCTATCTCGGAACGGAAAATTCGGCTCATTACATTCTGCAGTCAGGCTTAGAGCACATTTCTGTGAACGATGTAGATCTGAATAACACAACAGATATAACTGCTTTTGTTTTTTTAGATGATGAAGGTTTTGATTGGAATGTAGACATTAACAAAACCGTTAACCTGTTGCGAAGAAAAAACATCCCGGTTATTGTGGCCAACTCCGACAAGTTATACCCGGTATCAAAAAACAATGTGGCAGTAGCAACAGGTGGCATTGCCAAATTGGTAGAAAGCATGCTCAATAAAAAATTTATTCATTTTGGCAAGCCCGACTCTCAAATGTTTATGTATGCGTTTGATGAGTTGAGCAAATTTGGGTCATTCTCCAAAAACGAAATTCTAATGGTGGGCGATAATTTAAATACCGATATACTGGGTGGTAATCGTTTTGGTGTCAATACTACCCTTGTTCTTTCCGGTAATACCAGTGCAGAAGAGGCAGAATACCAAATTCATGCTTCAGGCATTATTCCCGATTTTGTTTGTCAGTCAATATTGCAATAGCTTATAAATTATCGTCAAAATTTTAATTGCCTTTTATTAATATTAGCTGATTTTGGTACAGTTATTTTTATCAGGCGTAGTCTTACAAGTTAAAATTCCAAAACATTAAAAATAATTTCATATAAACATTTACTACGTTTTAATTGCATTATAATCAATTTATAACTTCAAACACTGCAAGCTTTTTTATTTTTTTGTTACATTCGCGGTAAATAAACCACTAAACCTCTAATTGATAAATTATGGCATTAGCAAAACTTGATTACATCTGGCTGGATGGTTATCAACCAACACAAAGTTTACGCAGCAAAACAAAGATTGAGAAAGATTTTTCAGGAAAGCTGGAAGACCTTCCAAACTGGTCTTTTGATGGTTCATCAACAGAACAGGCACCAGGCGGATCTTCGGATTGCGTTTTAAAACCGGTTTACATTATCACTGACCCGCAACGCAAAAACGGATACCTTGTAATGTGCGAAGTACTTACTTCTGATGGCAAACCGCACCCCAGCAATGGCCGTGCTTTAATTGAAGATGATGACAATGATTTTTGGTTTGGATTTGAGCAGGAGTATTTTTTATGGAGTACAAAAACTAATAAACCATTAGGTTTTCCTGAAGGTGGCTACCCTGGTCCCCAGGGCCCTTACTATTGTTCCGTTGGTGCAAACAATGCATTTGGCCGCAACATTATCGAGGAACACCTGGACGCCTGTCTTGAGGCAGGTTTGAACGTAGAAGGCATTAATGCAGAAGTTGCTGCGGGACAGTGGGAGTTTCAAATTTTCTCAAAAGGTGCAAAAGAAGCCGGCGATCAAATTTGGTTAGCCCGTTACCTATTAGAAAGAATTGGAGAAAAACATGAAGTTTCAATTAACTGGCATTGCAAACCATTAGGCACTTTGGACTGGAACGGTTCGGGAATGCATGCTAACTTCTCTAACTCTCTTTTAAGAACTGCCGGCAGCAAAGAAATTTACGACAAAGTTTGTGAAGCCTTCCGCCCGGTAGTAAAAGAACATATAGAAGTTTATGGTGCTGACAATCATTTAAGATTAACTGGTAAGCACGAAACAGCTTCAATATTCGATTTTTCGTATGGCGTATCAGATCGTGGCGCTTCTATTCGTATACCATTAGCAACCGTTGACCGGGGCTGGAATGGCTACATGGAAGATCGTCGCCCAAATTCTGCAGCAGATCCATACAAAGTAGCCGCAAGAATTATAAAGACCGTTAAATCAGTAGTGATTTAATCAATTATAAAAATTTAGATATAAAAAAAGCCTTTTGGAAACAAAAGGTTTTTTTTATATCTGTACATCTTTTATCATGCCGTAATTCAATTCACTTCATAATTGTACTTTTGCCTCCCATTTCGCTTATAACAACAATAATACACTATGCAATCATTGCGCTTTAAAGCCCTGGAAGGCTTGTCTTCCCACCCGGTTGAAGTATCGGTTCCTAATAGCACCAAGATCTCCCCCATATTTGGAGAAAATGTTTTTACACTAAAAACTGCCCGTGAATATTTAAGTGATGAAGCCTACAAAAGCCTGATGGGGAGTATTAAAAATGGAAGAAAAATTGATCGTGTAGTTGCCAACCAAATTGCCACAGGTTTACGTTCCTGGGCAGAGAGTAAAGGTGTAACACACTTTACCCATTGGTTTCAACCCTTAACCGGTACAACTGCAGAAAAACATGACAGTTTTTTTACGCTAAAGAGTGATGGAACTGCCATTGAAGAATTTGATGGAGCAGCTTTAATCCAGGCTGAGCCTGATGCATCGTCTTTCCCTAGTGGAGGTTTAAGGGCAACATTTGAGGCAAGAGGTTATACGGCATGGGATCCGTCATCTCCCGCTTTCATAATAGAGATAGGTCATGGCAGAACCTTGTGCATCCCCACAATTTATGTTTCTTATACCGGTGAAAGCCTCGACTACAAAGCACCTCTGCTAAAGGCGCTGGCAGCATTGGATAAGGCAGCAGTAGATGTATGTAATTATTTTGATAAAAATGTTTCCAAGGTTACCGCAACACTTGGTTGGGAGCAGGAATATTTTGTAATAGATGAGAGCCTGGCAAATGCAAGACCTGATTTGTTGTTAAGTGATCGTACTGTATATGGAGCTTCACCTGCTAAGGGGCAGCAATTAGAAGATCATTATTTTGGATCTATACCAGATCGTATTTATAGTTTCATGAGAGACTACGAAAATGAGGCCTATAAATTAGGTATTCCTCTACGTAATCGTCATAACGAAGTTGCTCCTTCGCAATTTGAGGCTGCACCTGTATTTGAAGAAGTAAACCTTGCTGTAGATCACAACACCTTATTAATGGATGTTATGACCCGTGTGGCCAAACGGCACAGGTTAAAAGTGATATTACACGAAAAACCTTTTGCAGGCATCAATGGAAGTGGGAAGCATAACAACTGGAGTATGGCAACAGATACCGGGGTAAACCTTTTAGCCCCGGGAAAAACTCCCAAGACCAACCTGATGTTCCTTACTTTTTTTGTAAATACCATAAAGGCTGTTAATGATTATGCTGATTTGCTAAGAGCCTCTATTGCCAGTGCAGGAAACGATTTTAGACTAGGTGCAAACGAAGCTCCTCCTGCAATCATTTCCGTGTTTATTGGCCAGTACCTTACCAATGTACTGGAAGAAATAGAGGGCCGTGTGGGCGACAAATTTGATGAGCAGGATGAAGCTATTTTAAAACTTGATTTGCATAGAAGTATACCTGAATTATTACTGGATAATACGGACCGTAACAGAACCTCGCCTTTTGCGTTTACCGGTAATAAGTTTGAGTTTCGTGCAGTAGGATCGGCAGCAAATTGTGCCAATGCCATGACTGCATTAAACACCATTATGGCCGACACTTTAAAAAGTTTTAAGAAAGAAGTAGATGGTTTGATTGAGAAGGGTGAGAAGAAGGAAATAGCTATCATGCACATTATTCAAAAGTCGATTGTTGAAAGTAAAAAAAGCCTGTTTGAAGGAGACGGATACAGCGGAGAATGGGAGAAAGAAGCTATGAAAAGAGGATTGCCGAACGTTAAGACTACACCGCTGGCATTGGATGCAATGGTAACTGATAAGGCAAAAGCTTTATTTCAAAACAATGGGGTTTATTCGCACTCTGAGTTGGAGGCGAGACATGAAATTGAATTGGAAAAATATATTAAAAAGGTTCAGATTGAAGCAAGACTGATGGGCGACCTGGCCACTAATCATATACTGCCAGCTGCTTTCAGGTATCAAAATATTTTGGCTACAAATATTAAGAACCTAAAGGAAATTGGCATGCAGGAAGAAAGCTATGCAACCCAAATACAATTGCTCAAAAAAATATCGAAGCACATTAATATAGTAAACGAGAATGTGGAACTAATGGTGGAAGCCCGTAAGGTGAGTAATAATATTACCGACACCCGCGAAAAAGCCATTTCGTACAATGTAGATGTAAAAGATAAATACTTTGATGTCATACGTTATTCGGTTGATAAGCTTGAGATGCTGGTGGCAGATGATGAATGGCCTTTACCTAAGTACAGGGAGTTATTGTTCCTGAGGTAAGCTTAAGTTACATTAAGAATACGAAACCCTGCTTTTTGCGGGGTTTCTTTATTTGTAAATATGGGTAAAATGTTAGCCACAGTATTATGTAAAATCACTTTTATTGACCAAGAAAGTTTAGGGTGATAATTTGAATATTGAGGTGGAGTATTAGGCATTTTACCTATTATACTAATTTCAATTACCAGCATCAATTAACTTAGTTTGTATTCAACAAAAAATCTAAAAATATAAAACGATTCCAAATGAAAAAATTACTTGTAATGTTTTGTCTTTTGGCAGTAAGCACTTTAGCTGTTCAGGCACAATCGCCACAGGAAAAGCCGGGCGGGGGGAGAATGAACGAGATGATGAAACAGCGCCTGAAAGATGAAATAAAACTAACGGATGTACAGATTAACTCGGTAATGGCAATCCAGGCAGAGATGCAGATGAAGAACAGGCAACTTCGCCAGGATGAAAACATGAACGAAGACCAAAAAAAAGTTATGATGGATGCTAATACTGCAGTAAGAAAGGCCAGGTTAAAAAACAACCTGAGTGAAGAGCAAATAACAAAGCTTGATGCTATGTACGAGGAAATGAGAAAGATGAGGCTGAACAGGCCGAATAACTAGCAAAAATTAAATGAATTGTAGAAGGCTGCTATACTTTAGCGGCCTTTTTAGTTATTATAATTTAAGCATACAAGCAAAGCTGCCATTAGTACTAAAGATGAACGGACTGCGACGCAACGATGTTGAAAAATGGCCTTCTGCCTGAGCCTGTAAAAACAAAAAAGCCGGCACATAAGCCGGCCAATTTATTTTACATAAAAAATTAAACTAAGGTAAAACCCTCCAGGAATTTAGTGGTGAAATTTCCTTTTCTAAAATCAGCATTTTGCATTAGTTGTAAATGAAAAGGAATGGTTGTTTTAATACCTTCAATAACGTACTCGCTTAGCGCCCTGTACATAGTATTAATGGCCTCTTCGCGTGTTTGTGCAGTGGCTATCAACTTACCAATCATGCTGTCGTAATAAGGAGGAATTACATACCCTGCGTATACATGGCTGTCAACCCGAACACCGTGCCCACCGGGCTGGTGTAAAACTGTAATTCTTCCGGGGCTTGGCCTAAAGTCGTTGTAGGGGTCTTCGGCATTTATGCGGCACTCAATGGCATGCATTTGTGGCTCATAATTTTTACCGCTAATAGGTTCGCCCATTGCTATTTTTATCTGCTCTTTTATCAGGTCAAAATTTATCACCTCTTCAGTTACGCAATGCTCTACCTGGATACGCGTATTCATTTCCATGAAATAGAAATTACGATGTTTATCCACCAAAAATTCGATGGTGCCCACGCTTTCGTAATTAATAGCACTTGCGGCTTTAATGGCAGCTTCACCCATTTTATCGCGTAATTCCGGAGTCATAAAAGGTGAAGGACTTTCTTCTACAAGCTTTTGATGCCGCCTTTGTATAGAACAGTCGCGTTCGCTTAAGTGAGCAACTTTACCATAGCGGTCACCTGCTATTTGTATTTCGATGTGGCGGGGCTCCTCAACAAATTTCTCCATGTAAATACCATCATTTTTGAAGGACGCTGCAGCCTCGGCCTTTGCATTGGTATAGGCTTTCTCCATTTCACTTTCTTCATAAACAACACGCATGCCTTTACCACCCCCACCAGCTGTCGCCTTTAATATAACCGGGTAGCCCACATCTTTTGCAAGAGAAATAGCTTCGCTTACACTTTCCAGCAAACCTTCTCCACCGGGTACAACGGGTACACCGGCTTTTATCATTGTTTCTTTAGCAGTTATTTTGTCTCCCATTTTATTGATCATATCTGGGGTGGGACCAATAAACTTGATACCATGATCCTGGCATATCTGGCTAAACTTGGCGTTCTCAGCTAAAAAACCATAGCCTGGGTGTATGGCATCAGCATTTGTGATTTCGGCAGCGGCCATTATGTGTGGAATGTTCAGATATGAATCTGCGCTGGCGGGTTTACCAATGCAAACTGCTTCATCAGCAAACTTTACGTGAAGGCTATCTTTATCTGCTGTACTGTAAACTGCCACCGTTTTAATACCCATTTCACGGCAGGTTCTAATTACTCTAAGGGCTATTTCGCCTCGATTGGCAATTAGTATTTTTTTAAACATAGCTTAATTTGTATCTGGAAGTTAAAAGGTAGGTTTGCATTTTGCTTTTGCGAAAATGCTACTACTTCATTTTTAATTGATCCGCCTGTTAAAAATGAAGTACATGTTTTACCATTGTACAGCATTTCAAATAATACTTAAGAAGGATCTACCAGGAATAAGGGCTGGTCAAATTCTACAGGGCTGGCATCGTCTACTAATACTTTTACGATCTTACCCGACACTTCACTTTCAATTTCGTTAAACAGCTTCATTGCTTCAATAATGCAAACAGTTTTACCAACAGTCACCTCATCACCTACGCTAACAAATGCCGGCTTATCAGGCGTAGAACTCCTGTAAAAAGTACCGATCATAGGGCTTTTAACTGTTATTAAATTATCCGCAGGTTTATTTTCGCCTGCCGGTGCAATAGTGGGCTGACCAGTTACCGGCAATTGTAAAGAACCGCTTACAGGTGCAGGCAATGGTTGATAATTTTGAAAGGAAGGCGTATTTGAAGGAACAGCAAACATAGGTGCCGCATCTTCTTTTTGCCTGATGGTGATCTTGAAGTCTTTCTCTTCAATACTAATTTCACCTATGTTACTCTTGTTTATAACTTTTATTAATTCCTGTATTTGTTTAAAGTCCATACAATCGGAGTTTAAGTTTTAGATTGTAAATGCAATGGTTAAAACGAAACGGGGGGCAAAGTAGCTATTTTTAATAAAATAGCACTTAAACCTTTAAAAAATATGGGATTTACATGCAAATAAAATTAGTGTTTATACCTGTGTAGTATGAAATTAATTACATTATATACCGGGAGAGGTTTATTAAGAAGAGGCACTGAAAATGTTGCATGTTTTAGTGAGTAACCCTGCATCTCTTCTTTATAAAAAACATCCTGCTAACATAAAAAATTGTCGCAGATCATTATACCCCCATGGGCTTAATATTTGTATTAAGGATAACGTGTAAATGCCTTTACCTTTACGCTCTCATCGCAACTATAACCTCTAACAAATCTTTCTTCGCCTCATGAGTGGAAGTAATAATAAATTATCTTTTGCAGGGTTGATAATAGCACTAGGTATAATTTATGGAGATATTGGAACATCGCCTTTATATGTACTTAATGCCATCATAAATGGAAAAAGCATTACAGAAAACTTAATAATTGGCAGTTTGTCGTGCATCATCTGGACACTTACTTTACAGACAACCATTAAATATGTAATCCTTACTTTAAGGGCCGACAATAAGGGAGAAGGAGGAATCTTCTCCCTTTTTGCTTTAGTAAGGAGAAGAAAAAAATGGCTGGTATTTCCAGCAATGATTGGAGGGGCAGCGTTGTTGGCTGATGGCATGATTACACCGCCCATATCAGTAACTTCTGCTATAGAAGGACTGCGAAATATTGAAGTTCTTGGGTCGATAAGCAATAATGTGATCGTAGTTATTGTACTGGTTATAATTTTTCTTTTGTTCTTTCTCCAACAATTTGGAACAGCATCTATTGGTAAATTTTTTGGGCCGGTCATGACAATTTGGTTCATGATGCTGGCTGCTTTGGGGGCATCGCACCTAATGGACGACCTGGACATATTTAAAGCTTTTAACCCGTACTATGGCATAAAACTATTAACCACTTACCCCGAGGGTTTTTGGATATTAGGTGCTGTTTTTCTTTGCACCACAGGGGCTGAAGCATTGTATTCTGATCTCGGGCACTGTGGCAAAACCAACATCAGGTATTCATGGGTGTTGGTAAAGACCTGCCTCATTTTAAATTACCTGGGGCAAGGTGCGTGGTTGTTATCAAATCATCGTGGAAAGTTTATTACCACAGCTATGATAACTGATGGCTTTAATCCATTTTATGGCATCATGCCTTCATGGTTTGTTATTGCAGGAATTATAATTGCAACCAGTGCAGCTATTATAGCAAGCCAGGCTTTAATAAGTGGTTCATTTACTTTAATAAGTGAAGCTATCCGCCTTAACCTTTGGCCAAAGATGAAAATCAAATATCCATCCGAGGCTAAAGGCCAGTTGTATGTTCCTGCTATCAATACCATTTTATTTTTAGGCTGTGCCGGTATTGTGCTTTACTTTAAAAAGTCTACTAATATGGAGGCGGCTTATGGTTTGGCAATAACCATGTGTATGATTGCCACAACTATATTATTCGCCAATTTCCTGGTATTACATCGAACCAAAAAAACATTGGTTTACTTATACCTGGCCACTTATTTAACCATAGAAACCTCTTTCCTAATTGCTAACCTTGATAAATTTCCGCATGGTGGTTATGTAACACTAGTTGTTGGTGGGGGCCTTTTTGCTGTAATGTATGTTTGGTACAGAAGCAGGAAGATTAAGAACCGCTATGTTGAGTTTGTTCGATTGGAACATTACATATCGCAAATACAGGAATTAAGTAATGATAAATCTGTAGGAAAATATGCCACGCATTTGGTTTACATGACGAGTGCAAACAACCCTGCAGAAATTGAACATAAGATCATTTATTCAATCCTAAACAGAAAACCCAAACGGGCAGACATTTATTGGTTCATACATGTGGATACAGTAGATGATCCATACACCAGCGATTACTCAGTACGACACATTATTCCAAACGACGTTATCAGGGTTGAATTCAGACTTGGTTTCAGGGTACAACCTCGCATTAATTTAATGTTCAGGCAAGTGGTTCGCGATCTTGTTGAAAATAAAGAAGTAAATATTACCAGTCGTTACGAAAGCCTTGAGCGTAATAATGTAGTAGGTGATTTCCAGTTTGTTGTTATGGAAAAATACCTGAGCCAGGATAACGAACTTCCCTTTTTTGAAAGATTGATTATGAAATTTCACTTTTGGTTAAAAGACCTAAGCCTTTCTGAAGAAAAAGGTTTTGGACTGGATACCAGTTATGTTACAGTGGAAAAATTTGCCCTGGTAGTAGCCCCTATTTCAAACATCAGGTTAAACCGACTGTTTGACGATGAAGATTATTAAACCGATTGGTTGATGATGAAGATTAAATAATAGAATACACCGTAATGTAAAAAAGCATCCTCTTCGGATGCTTTTTTACATTACGTAATTTTAAATTTTTATTCTTTAACACGCTCAACATACTCGCCGGTTTTAGTATTTACCCTAATTAATTCACCCTCATCTACAAATAACGGCACCATTACCGTTGCACCACTTTCAACTGTTGCGGGTTTAAGTGTACGGGTGGCAGTGTCTCCCTTTACACCGGGCTCGCTGTACGTAACTTTCATCACAATTTTATCGGGCAACTCTACACTCATAGGCATGTCAGTTTCAGTATTAATTAAAACAGCTACTTCCTGTCCATCGCGTAAAAACTGGGGAGCATCAATCATTGTTTCTGCCAATGAAATTTGTTCAAAAGATTCATTATCCATAAAATTGTAACCACTCTCATCTTTATACAAAAACTGGTACGACTTTTTTTCTACACGCACGGGATACACTGTATCGCCACTGTTCCATGTATGTTCAATACTGCGATTATTGTCCAACCCTTTTAATTTTGCCCAAAATTTGGCTGCAGCACGAGCGGTTTTGTTTTGTCCAAATTCAATAACTGTATAGAGGGCACCATCCAGTTTTAAGATCATGCCACGACTGATGTCGGAAGTATTTGCCATAAATTTTTTTGTTCTTATTCTCTCTTTGAAAAAAGTTTTTAGAGGCGCAAAAGTAGGTAACTCCATTGATTTGACCTCACCAATTTGGCATCATGCATAACAAATGCAATCGTCATTAATAAAGTATGGAAAACTGAGTGTGAAATGATTATAGTTTCTTTCCCTTTTTATATCGGGCAATCAAATCAACTACCTGTAAATTTTGAAGAGTAGCAGGGTACAGGTCTATAAACTTCTTTACTTGTCTTGGAGCAAGGCTCATAGCTTTTTCAAGTTGCAACATGGCCTCCTTTGACTTTTTTAAAGCAAATAAAGAAGCACTTAGATAGAAGATGAACAATGTTTTACCTTCTGTTATTTTTAAAGCAGCAATGCATTGTTCCATTGCTTCGTCGTAAAATTCAGCTTTGAAAAGGCAACGAATTAATGCCTCCCAACCTGAAACACTTTTAGGCCGTGAGCGAACCACGTGTCCAAAATATTGGATGGCTTCTTTGAATTGGTTCAAATTCATTTTGCATTCGCCCATTGCTAAATTGTATTCAGGTGATAGCTTTTGAATTCGCAGGGCATTTTCCAAATGTTTCACCGCACTCTCCCACTGATCCTCATTTATATAGGTAAGTGCCATTTTGTAAAAAAGCTTACTGTCATCGGGGTTTAAGTGAGAGGCTTTTTTATAATGAAAACGTGCCTGGGCATAATTTCCCAATTTGTGGTAACAATGCCCAATCGCCTCATAAATAACATCCTCGGGTCTTGACAATTCTAATACTCTTTCAAGTACATCGATGGCTTCTTTAAACTTCCGAAGTCTCAAATAAGCATCACCCATATTTCTATAGGCGTAATCAAACTTCTCATCAATAGTTACAGCATATAAATAAGAATCAATTGCCTTTTCATACAATTTAAGGCCCTGGTATGCAGCTCCCAGGTTAAACCAGGCTAACTCACTGTAAGGATATTCATCTATAATTTGAGTGTGGAGAAGAATACTTTCTTCGTTTCTGCCTGTAAAATCTGTCCAGAAACAAATTTTATAAAGTGCTTCTTCATTGGTAGGATCATCTTCTAATATCAGCTTGAGACAGTCAAAAACTTTGTCAAATTCCTCGTAATCATCGTAAACGTCAGCCAGTTCAAACAATAATTCTATACGCTCTTCACCTCCAAATTGAAGCAGGGCTGCTTCCAATAATTCAACTGCTTTTAATTGTTGATCTAATGCCAGGTAAGCATCAGTTTTTAATATAAAAAGGTTGATGTCGTTGCTATCAAAAAGCTCAGCCTTTTCTAAAATCTCTAATGCATCACTGTATTTTCTACTAGCCAAAAGAAGATCAGCCATCTTTATAAGAAGTACGGAAGAAAAGGGAAATTGTTCAATACCAATTTCTGCAGCCTCCATAGCTTTAGGCAACTGGTCTTTTTCATCATAGTGATCTATAATTCTCTCGAAAGCTTCTTCCTCTAAAAAAGTATGTTGCCTACCCGACTTTAAATTCTCATACTGATTTAAAAGTTCACGCAATTCATCTTTATCCTCTCTATAAAAATTTTCGCTCATTTTACCTATTAGTTAAGGAAAGTTAGGGAACACCAGAAAAAAAAACAACTTTGGAAGTAACTTTTTACAATATTCTGCGTTTATAATAAAGAATAAAAAGTTGTTAATATTAATTAATTGCATAATTTTGTAGAAATGGCAAAGCGAAAATCCATACAATTCACCAAATTATTGATAGCTCTCTTTATGATAGGTGCTACTCAGTTAGCTATGGCATCGTTTACCGGTAGCAGTGATGAAAATTCAAAAAATAAATATTCACTCAAGAATTTTAATAAGAATTTTTACAAAACTGCATCTCCTTTTTCACTAAGAAGTACTTTCCATTATAAAGGAACCCAGGTTTTAAGTATCCAAAAAGATGAAAGTGGAACTACTTACCAATCAGTTATGCGTTTTGAAAGGGGTAACACAACTTACATTTATCCATACAAGCATAAAGTAAGCATCCCAAAATTTAAAGCTCCGGCTCCTCCTTCAGTAAGATAATTTCTTACAAAATTCTGTAACCGCTTTTAGGTGTATCAAATTTTGCAGCCTGCACTGGTACCAATGATATTTTTTCAGCAGTGAACTTGTAAACCATTTTTCCATCTTCTGATGTAGTTTCATATTCCAGCGCAAGACCTGGCAAATCTTTAAACTGGTACTCATATTCTCTTGTAGAAGGAATAATTAAGGGCGCATAGTATACATTGTAAGTTGAGCCATCTTTTAATTTAGAAACAACTTTTTTGCAATCATACCCAAGGATTGTTTTGTTTTCATTCGTAGGTAAGAATGTTATTCCTTCAAATTTTTTATTTTTCTCCAGCTTTTTTGCTTCGTTCAAAAACGTCAGGTATTTAGCACTTCCCAATTCTCTTAAAATGATAGTTGTATCCTTTTTAGTATCATTTATAATGGTAAGGCTATAACTGGGACTAACCAGATCTGTCCGGCTCTTTGAGCCTTTAATATAGACTGTTTTGGAAGCACCCTTTAATGATTGAATTAACTCAGGAGAGCTGTTTCCATCTTCAATAGAAAGATTGTATACAATAGTGCATTCGGATACTACTCTTGCATTTTGAGCCTTGCATATAGTAAGTCCACCAAAAGCTGAAAGCAACAATAAGAAACTTATTTTTTTCATTATGATATTTTTAATGTGACACCTGGTGTAAAAAAGGCCTGTGCAATTGCAAAGGCCTTTTTAAAATTTGTAATCTATCTTTTACCCGGTTGATTTTTTTGTTTTAAATCCTGAATTTTCTTTTGCGAGTCGACCATTTGTTCGTATCGCTGCTGCCACTTTGATTTCTCCTTGGGCTTTTTCCTGGTTTCGTGCATTTTAGCCAAAATTTTATCATGGTTGATGATGTAATTCTGAATAACGTATTGTAAAATTAAAGTGATAAGATTTGAAACAGTATAATACCATGTTAAAGCGGAAGGCAACCTGTTGAAGATGAAAAGCAAAACGAATGGAAAAATATAGGGCATGTATTTGAGCATCGGATTGTTTTGATCCGGTGTCATATTCATATTATAAATGGAAATTAAGAAGCTTGTTAACACCGCTGTAATTGTAAACAAACTAACGTGATCGCCAAAACCAAGCGGAATTGAAAAAGGCAGTTTTGCTATAATATCATAGGAAGAGAGATCCTTGGCCCACAAAAAATTTTGACCCCGAAGTGCTATTTCTGAATTGAAAAAACTATATAAAGCAAAGAATATAGGTATCTGTAAAATTGCCGGTATACATCCCCCTAATGGATTTACTCCTGCCTCTCTAAACAATTTCATTTGATCAACAGCAAAAGCTTGCTGGTCTTCACCATACTTTTTCTTAAGTACATCAAGTTCTGGACGCAGTACTTTCATTTTTGCACCGCTTAAATAGCTTGTGTAGGTCAACGGAGATGTAACCAGGCGTATAAATAAAGTAAGGAAGGCAATAACCCAACCGTAGTTTTTTATAAACCGGGCAATAAAATCGAACACAGGCATAATAACATACCTGTTGATGTATTTTACAAATGAAAATATACCAGAACCCAGGTCAATAATACTTTCCAGTTTTAAGTCGTATTTTTTTAAAATATTAAACTCGTTTGGTCCGTAATACATAGACAATGGAACTGTAGCACTGCTACCAGCCGGAAGCTGCAATTTTAAATTTGCTGTGGCCTTACCAACTGTCAGACTTGAATCCTGGGGAACCACCACGGACATTTCTCCAGAAGAAAATCCATTTTTTGCTATAAGGGTAGAATTGAAAAATTGTTGTTTTAGAGAAGTCCATTTTACCGGCTTCTCAAAAATATGCGTTGCACCGCTTGCCGCCGCTTTCCAATCGTATTCATTACCCTCTACAAAGCAAAGCCTGGACTGCATTCGCTCATAATTGATATCGCTTTGGTGAACATTTGCTGCAACCTGCCAGTTGATGTTCATTGTATTTTGCGTTAACAATTTGTCTGCCCCGTTAAGTATAATATTCAGATCTACCATATAGTCGTTTGGCTTTATGGTGTATTGATGCGTTATGCTTTCCCCGTCACTTGTGGCAATATTAAAACTTACTGTTTGGCTGCTATCATTGTTTGCTACTACACTACCGGGTTTAAAAAACAACGTTCCTGTTCCGGCAGCCTGGTTAGGAGAAGTATTGATATTGTAGGAAAAATTATCAAACCCGGAACCGGCCATTATTACATTGGTGCTATCAAAAGATTTGTATTTTTTTAGTTCAATACTTTTAAGTTGACCTCCTTTATTGGTAAAGGTCACTTTCATCAGTTCGTTTTCTACAACAACATTTTGTTCTGTACCAATTGCAGCACTATCAAATTTACCTGCTGCAGTAAACCTGCCAATTGAATCCCTGCGTAGTGAATCTAACCTATTTGCTACTGTATCAATCCTGGGGGCAGTTGCCGCTTTTACTCTTGCTATCGAATCCTCCGACAATCTTTGTTCACGCAACATAGCCTGTTGTTGCCTGCTGGTAAACCAAAAATATCCCATGAACAATATTCCCAAAAGCACAAAACCAATCACCGTATTCTTGTCTGTCTTCATAATTTTCAATAAAAAATTGAGCGGCAAAGGTAAGGTTTTGACACATTGTTTAAGATGGAATAAAATGCCTTGAGATGTTGATTTCTCTGCCCTCAAAAAGTTTTAAAACATGAAATTCAGACGAGAAAATTTTTGATAATAAAAATAGCTATTGCAGTTAAAATACATGTAAATGATAAAGAATGTAGATTTATCCATCAAATTACTACTTACTTTATAACCAGTTATAAGGGTCCCAACTTCAACCACCATTTTTTACGACCAATTTTTTTATTATGAGTGAAAGTTTTTCTTC
>JBBQVY010000086.1:0-18033 GCA_038211085.1 Chitinophagales bacterium
AAAAGACCGCCACCCTTCAACCAAATAAAACGATCACTCAGGCCCCACCAATGTATGGAAACCATGGAGGGATGCGAAAAAGCAAGGGTGTAGAATTGCTCTGCAAATTCAGCCTGCGCGGCTTCGGTCCATGTGCCCTGGCGCCAGCCGCCGGTAATTGGTTTACCTGATGATTGTGGAGTATACTCGGTTATGTGCAATGGCAAGCCAAGTTCTTTGTATGTATCAAAAGTCTTAACCACCTCAACCGGCGAAAACCACATCTCACGTGGCTCATGCCCCTGTATGCCAATGCCCGTAACCGGTACCTTTCTGCTTTGTAACTCCTTAATTAAATCATAGAACTTTTGTCTTATTTCAGGCTTGGCGATCACATAAAACTCATTGAGGATAAAGTCGCCTTTTGGGTCAGCCTCGTAAGCCCAATTGTATGAATTCTCCACCCATGGCACCGTTTGCTGCAAAGTGATACCCTTAGTATTGTACCGGATACCTGCGTCTATTGCACCACTTCGGCTTATGGTATCCTGCAAAGCTTTCTCCCACGGAATAGTAGTAACAGGTTCATTCACCACGTCCCACATTTTTACCTGGTCTTTAAAGCCACCAACAAGGTTTTGTATCCGCGCCTTGTATAATTCCGTTGCCTGAACCGCAGGTAATTTTAATAGCCAGGGTGGCGTACCTGCTTCATGTGTCCATCCCAAAGTATGGCCTTTAGGTGTAACGTTATTTGCTTTACACCAATCCAGTTTTTGCTGTAGTTTTTGCCATTGCGGTTTGCCTTGCTCCGGCTCATAGGGTTGCCACTTTACCGTTAGTTCGGTGAAGTTGAAAAGCGCCTTGAAACGTTCTGTGAACTTTGCTGAATCTGCTGGAGACAAGCCTGGCCTTAGTACCTCTTCGCTAAGGTTGCCAAATAAAAAATCCTGCGATACCTGGTTAACCTCAACCTGCACGTTCTTTAATGGCTTACCATTAGCATCGGTAAACACCAGCGAAGCATCTCCCTTTCTGTATTTTTCAATATTTTGTTTTGCCTGCGAAATGTATTCCTGTTCAATGCGTAAATGCTCATTTGTTTGCGCATTTACAACAGATAGACCTAATGAAAACAAGAGAAGCAAACTGATATTCATTTTGGCAATTGTCATTGTACTAATTCATTTATCGTAGTTTATCAATTCCTTTATTTCCTACAGGCAGATGCTGCATGTTAAAAAGTATTACAAGCCTTTGCAACTACGCCCATCGTACTTTTCTGAAGGCCCTTTACAAGTTCTTGTGCTTCTGTAGCTCGTTTAGTAAAAGCGTCCGTTTCTTTTGCCATCGCCAATACCGTGGGCACAAGCCTTTTCACTTCATCTTCTTTATCAAAGTCAAATAGCCAATCACCAAGGCCAATGTCTTTCCACATTACACCTTTACTGCTTTGCTCGGCCCATCTACAAACAATTGCAGGTATTCCATTGCCAATACAAATAATGGGGCTATGCATCTCGTGGCCAAACAGACCTGCGGAAGACTTGTAAATGCTTAAAGCTTCATCGGGCATCCAAAAATCAGCACGATGTACCACACGCTTTTTCACATGTTTAAGCAGTTTATCGAATATCTCTTTTTTACCAAGTTCTATTTGAGTGAAGTCTTCTGCTACAATTAATACTTTCTTATCCGTCTGTTCAACAACAGCACTTATCGCTGCACGAAGAGGAGCCATATCATGTTCCATCATTGCTTCATTTCTTGCATTCTTTTGTTCATCAAATGGCCTCTTCTTAAGCGTATGCAACCACACCGGGGTATTGCGATGCCTTGGAATACAACAGAGGTATTTTTTAGGTTGAAGCTTTTTCTTTTTTAAAAATGCCTTTGCTTTTACATCATCTGTTATATCGAAAGCAAATGCGGCATCAGGAGTGAAACCCATCAATTTTGCATGAACACCTTCTTCTTTCGCAAGCGCCAACGAAACAGAATCGCGGAAGTAAACAAAAGCAGCATCGCTCAACATCGCTTTTTCAAGCATTCCGTAAAGTCCAAAGCTCACCCCATAAACACCGTAGGGCTTACCCGTTCGCTTTTTGAAAGCAGTTGCTTCCACCCAACTGATGGTTGCAGGACCTGAATTGTGCAATAGAAAATCCGCATTATTTATCACCTCATCCAATGCTGCATTGGATGCTTTTCCGTTGCTATCTAAAGTTCCTTCTACAATATTCAAGGATGGAAATCTGCGCTTCAACATCTGTACCTCTTCCGGCGGCAAATAATGGTAATGGGGCCAAAAGGTTACTTTGGCTGATGGTATACATGTTTCTATCAAATGCAACATGCCAGGCGTATGAGCGATATCGCCAATGTTCTCCACTTGCCAACCCGAGCGCAACAGTATATTACAAGACATCATCCCTTTTGCAGAAACATACTTTGATAATACAACAGCGATTGCTGATAAGGAGACTTGCTTCAGGAATACTCTTCGCTGTTTGTTCATACATCTTATTTTATGTAGAGCGCGGTCTTACCTTTTTAAAAACCAATCCGCTATTGCTCATATGCTCCCCTATCTCTCCCAACACCTACCGGCCTTTTCTTACCTGCAATATCGGTTGATTGAGGCACATCATTGGTTGCACTATTTATACCCACATTTCCCTTCATTAATTTAAAAGCACCCAAAGCTAAATGGGTTGGCGTTGATTGAAACAGAGGCTTAGCAACAATGTCATTTGCTCCTGTAAAACTCTTTTGAGGAGTAGGATACAGGTTATAATCCCAACGAATATTGGTATTGCGATTATCAGAAGTAACCTTGCCGCCGGGGCGTGGTACAATGATGTTATTGAGAATCACAATATCATCAGAGCGATTGGGAAAAAGTTCCTGGTAGCCCACTATTTGTCCATTCCAATAAGTGGTATTGTTAATGATGTCAACGTGGCGGGTACGAAAGGTGTGTATACCCGAGCCGCCATTGTAAGCACTTACATTATTGGCTATTAAAGCACGCCCATGCCATTCAGGTCGCTTAGGTTTTGCCCTGGTTGCATTATTGACTGAAACACTTGTATCTGCATTTGGATTGGTAGCGCCGGTACTAAGGTCTGTAACATCGAGAAGTATGCCATTCCCGTCACTTAATTTCCCTGTAGTTTCCCAGGGAACCATGGTTTTATTATTCCACACAAGGTTGCGCTGAATAACAATGTGGTAGCCGGGTTTATCGTCAAAAGCCCAGCTATTGAGCGTAGTAATTCCTGAGCCGGCATATCGCATATACCAGGCGTTCTCAAAAACCAGGCAATCTTCAACTGTTACGTAGTCGGCTTCAAGTAGAGCGATGCCGCCACCGGGGCATTTGCTTACGGAGCAGTTGCGAATAATGATGTGATGCGGCTTTGAATCAGCACTATTCTTTCTGCCCTCAACTGAAATACCATTGGTATTAAATGCAGGATTGGGCGTAGCTTTTTTAGCATCGTTCAATGCATCAAGTAAGGTGATAGAATCATTTTTACCCACGATGGTTAGTCCATCTATAATATGATACGAACCCGAAATAACAATTCCATTCCAACCTATTGGATGAATTTCAGGATGCTGTCCTGGTATTGCTTTCCAGGTGATCCATGCACCAGGTTGACCTGATTGCGTGATAGATAAAACCGAACTATTGTTTGCTCTGCCTGTATCGCCATAAATACCATTTCCTATCAGCACTACATCTCCTGCAACTGCGAGTGCAGCTGCCTTTCGTAAGGTTCGAAAAGAAGTTTGTATTGTCTTACCATCATTTACATCATCTCCCTGTCCTGATACAAACCAGTGGCGGAAGGGCGTTGACTTGAATGCTGCCTTTTGAGCCTGCAGCCCCTGCATGTAAATAGTTGCAGCAAAAAGAAACACTGTCAAAACTTTCAATCTAATTCCTATCATGCAGATGTGTTTTAATGGTATTAGCAAAACGATTTTTGCCGCTATTGATTACCACATTGGATTTTGGAGCAAACCCGATACAATATTTACTTCGCCCTGCGGTATTGGATATAAGTACATTTTGGGTTCAAAAACACGCTGCTCTACCACAAACGGAGCGTATTCGAAAGTAGTACCTGTCTTAGTGATATTTACTCCGCGAATGGGTGCACCTAATGTTTGAGGAGCAATCATCCAACGGCGTACATCCCATGCACGATGATCTTCAAATGCAAATTCCACCCTGCGTTCGTTACGAATTTTTTCCCTAACCTCGGCCTGCGATAATCCTGCAGGTAACGGTGGCATTGCAATACCGCTCCTGGTTCTAACCTTGTCATAGTTTATTTTTATGTCACCATTGCCGGGGCTGAATTCATTTAAAGCTTCTGCATAACTCAAATACATTTCAGCCATTCTAAAGTATATCCAGCTATGCACTGCTGCCTGCCCGGTTGACTGATTAAGCGTTTCATTTACATACTTGCGCAAATAGTAACCTGTCTTTGTAGCATTGGGTATAGGTTGCCCGTCTCTTCCGCCTGCAAATATTTCGGCTACCGAAGGAGACCTGACGACACCCGGAATTGTAAAGTTTGCGTTGTTTACTAAAACAGTTGTAAACAAACGCGGGTCTCTTGCTGTTGCACCCGTTGTTGCATAAGGATTTGCAGCATGTGCAGGATTGTTCCAATCGAATTTTACGCTGGTAGTTGCACTTGTTTTTACCTCGTAAGCATCTACCAAATCCTGCGAAGGCGTGGTACCGCTTCTGCCACCGTAGCCTACAGGCAGGTTAGCTTGCTCAAATGTGTTGGAAGCACCGTTTCTACGGGTAAAGATGATCTCTGTATTATTGAACGACCTGAACATGGTAGTATAGTTATTGAATAAACCATAGCCGGTTCCGGGTAAGTCGATAACTGCTTTAGCCGCATCTGCTGCTGCCTTCCACCTTGCTGCTCTATCGCCTGCAGGTAGAGAGATCAGTGATGCCTGCGGGTAGCCGCCTGCCCATGAAGAAGTATTGAAAAGATCGCTGGCAGCATACAACAACGTTCTTGCTTTTAGCGCCAAAGCTGCACCTTTTGTAGCACGTCCAAAGTCTGCTGCAACCGGGTAGGTAACCGGTAAATTGTTTGCAGCAGAATCACTTTCACTTGTAATGAAATTTAAACACTCTTCAAGGGTGTTTCGTTTTAAAGAAGGTATGTCAGCTTCTGAAAGAGGTGAAGTAATAAGCGGAACGCCACCATAACGTTTTACCAACTCAAAATAAAACATAGCCCTTAAGAACCTTGCTTCGTATTTCCATCTTTGTATTTCGGCAAGCCTGGTAGTATACACCAATTGTTGTGAAGGCGAAGGATCTAAACGAAACTGATCGAGATTAACACTATCAGAAGAAACAAGAAACACATTTGCTTTACGAATTCCCCTGAAGAAGCCGGCCCAAACATTATTTGGATTACTAATGGCATTCCAACTTCCGTTATTAAAATTTTGAACGGCGCTTGATTCATTGGTGTGCTCGGCTTCATCTGTTGCAGAAGCCATCATTGCTCCATCTACATCAAGAAAGCCTTCCCTTAGCTCGGAATATACTCCGTTCAATAGGCTTCCAACATTAGCCTGTACAGATTCAATCAACTTCTGATTGAAATCAGTGATAATTTCCCTTTCGAGTTTTTGACAGGAAAGAAGAAAGAAAAAAACGGTACTTAAAAAATATAATTTAGTTTTCATTACGCTGTTTTTGAGGCAATTTTAGAATTGAATTCTTGCTCCTAATGTGATCGTTCTAAAGGAAGGATACCCAGTACCTAAGCTTTCGGGATCGCCATATTTTATATGGTCTGATGATAACAAGTTTGTTCCGTTCAGGAATAAACGTGCCTGCTGCAACTTTATCTGGCTAATTAAATTGGTTGAAAATGAGTAGCCGATTTCCACACTTCGCAATTTTATAAAACTACCATCGCGTTGATAAAGGGAGGAGAACCTGTAATTATTAAGATTGTTAGTGTTATTATCGACAGTTAACCTTGGAAAAGTTGCTGATGCAGCCGTTGCGGGTGTCCAACGCTCCAAAGCAATTTCTCCTGCCTGTCCAAAGTTTTGAAAAGGTCTGAATTGATTTGAGCCTAAGTAAACGGAATTACCACTAACTGCCTGCAGAACAAAATCCAGATCAAAACCCTTGTACCTGAAACCGGAGTGTAGTCCAACAGTTAATCCAGGTAAACCAGGATTACCAATAGGCTGGTTGTCGTTACCGTCTATAATACCATCGGGTACTCCAGAGGGGCCACCTATGTCTTCATATTTTACATCGCCGGCCCGTACCGTAGTTCCAATTGGTTTGGCACTTGCAGCCGCTTCTGCATCGGTAGCAAACAAGCCTAAAGCCTTCAATCCATACGGCTGGCCAATTCGTCTGCCTTCGGTAATAGTTCCGGAATTTAACTGGACCGTTTGAGCGTTATAAACTATTTTGTTACGTGCATAAAAAGCATTTACTTCTGCAAAGAAATGAATGGCACTTTTATCATTGTTACGATAGCGAAGCGATGCTTCAAAACCCTTATTATTTACCTTGCCCTGGTTTACAGCCGGAAGATCTGTATAACCCAACACCGTTGGTATGGTACGATTGGCGGTTACCAATATATCGTACCTGTCCTGGTTAAACACGTCTACTGTTACATCTAAATGGTTGAAGAAAGTTGCATCGATACCCACATTTGTCTTCCTATCTTTCTCCCATGTTACCCCGGGATTTGCAAGTCTTCCCTCTGAAAGTGATGCTGTTGAAGTATTAGCAGTTCCGAAAAAATAACTCGCACCAAAAGGATACGTTTGATAGAACATAAATCTTTGTCCGCCTATTTCATCATTTCCAGTTAAACCGTAAGATGCCCTTACTTTTAAAAAGCTAAGCGCATTACTGCCCTGTAAAAAAGATTCGTTTGATAAAATCCATCCTACAGAGCCCGCAGGGAAATAGCCATAACGCTTACCGGGTGCATAATTTTCTGAGCCCATGTAAGCCATTGAGAATTCGGCAATGTATTTATTGTTGTTTACATAAGTAACACGTCCGCCTCCGCCATTACTTTTATAAGCGAGGCTAAGATTAGCAGCACTGGTTCCGGTATAGAGGTCGCTTTTGTCAATAGTTGAATTATCTGAATTGAACATACCCATTGCTGTAATAGTATGCTTGCCGAATGTGCGTTGATAATTTACAAATGCCTGTAATGTAAAATTTCTGTACTGTCCAAGGTTTGGCTCCGTACCCGATAAAGAAGTGGTTTGACCAAGCCTTGTATAAATGGTATCGCCGGTGGTATTTTTTGAAGGTGTGAATGTTTGAATGCTCTTGCTGCGGTTTGATCCTGACCGGAAATAGTTATTGAAACTGATTGCTGCGGAAGCAGTAAGGCCCTTTGTAATCATACCCAGGTCGTGGTTTAACCTAAAGGACGATTGCAGTGTTCTGCCATTCGATTCTGCATAGCCGGTTTTCAACAATGTAGCAACGGGATTTGAGTATTGAGTGTTGGATGCAAATGTGCCATTGGGGTTGCGAATAGGAAATATGTTTGGAGGAAGTAAAGAGAGCTGGTTAAAAATATTTGACGTAGTAAGTGCATTTGGGTTTGCCTTGTCTTCAACAGTGCCGCCCAATAATAAGGCTACAGAAAGCCTTTTGGTTAGGTTTACCTCTATGTTAGAGCGAAAATTAAACCTGTTGTAGCTGGCGTTGCGGCTTTCTTCATCCATATTGCCAAAATTTTTATAAAGCCCCTGGCTGGCAACGTTATTCATCAACACAAAGTATTTAGCGGTAGCATTACCACCACGAAAGCTTAGGTTATAGTTGGACACCGGTGCCGCCTTTCGCAATACTTCGTTGTACCAGTCTACATTGGGGTGAAACAAGGGATCGCTGCCGTTTTGATAAGCATCCAGGTCGGCTTGTGCATATTTTGCGGGTTGACCATTGTTGGCCAAAGCTTCATTGTATAGTAAGGCATAGTTGTAGGCATCTAAAAACTTTGGCAAACTGGTTGCCTGCGAAAAACCATGTTGCGTGCTAAAGTTCACTTTTAACGGACCATTAATGCCACGTTTTGTAGTAACCAACAGTACGCCATTTGCGGCCCTGCTACCATAGATAGCGGTAGCAGAAGCATCCTTTAATAAAGAAATTTCTTCAATTTCTTCCGGAACGAGTTGTTCGTAGTCGCCGATAAATCCATCAACTATTACCAATACTTTATTGCCGGGACCAAAGGTGCTTATCCCCCGTGCGTTAATGTTTGGGCTATTGTTACCTGGCTCGTTGCCACCCTGGCCAACTGTAAGACCGGGTAGCCTGCCATATAGGGTATTGCCAAGATTGGTATTGAAAGTATTTTGAAGGCTGGCACCTTTTACTGTAGATATGCTGCTGGTAACAATTCGCAGCGGCTGTTTGCCGTAACCTATATTTACTGATGGTACATCCCCGATAGATATTGCAGTGTCAGAAACGTTTTGTGCATTTGATGCTTGTATCGTTCCTGCCACAAAAAAGAACATCACCAAAATTCTATTATATATTGATTTCATTTGTATTCGTGTTGAATTGAAGAAAGAAAATGTAATGCCTTTGATGTAACACTTTTACTACCATCCCGGGTTTTGAAGAAGGTTTCCTTTCAGTACTTCATTCAGGTCGAAGGGATGTAAATACATATTCTTATTGAACGTGCGGTTCTCAATTAAATAGGGCAAATAGCTGAAGGTGGTAGCATTTACTTTTGTGATTTTGATACCATACATAGCTCCCTTCATTACACCGTCATCTTCGGCAATCAACCAGCGTCTGACATCCCAGAACCTGTGGTCCTCAAAAGCTAGCTCTATGGCTCTCTCGTTGCGTACCCGTGCTCTAAACATATCCCGTCCAAGACCTGCAGGCAACTTAGGCATACCTGAACGTGCCCTGATTCTGTTTACCGCGTCGTAGGCTGAAACAGGTACATTGGGAGGTTCGGCATTTTCAGCTACTGAAGATGTGCCAGGGTCATCAAATTCATTCATAGCTTCTGCATAGTTCAGGTAAAACTCATTCAACTTGTATAGTGGGATAAAAGGCACAGAACTACCGTTCGATATTGCTTCAGGCAAGGGCTTCAGCATCCATTGTCCACCCCAGTTTAGCCGGTTGTGTTTTCCGCCAGCAAACGTTTCAATAATGGGATGAGCCGGGTTCCATCTTGAAGTATTGTAGCCAATACTTTGCTTGAAACGTGGATCTAAAGAAGCATACTTTGCCTGGAGATCAGTTCCACCTTCTTCATTCCAAACCACTACCCTTCCAAGGGTATCCTCATACTTGCGCATAAAATTCAGGAGTACTGATGTACCGCCATAAAAGCCACCCATGTCTTGCGGCATTGCGTGCTGCCATGGGAAACTAAAATTGTTACCTCCGGCCGAGGAACTTTTGTCGGCAAGTATTATTTCAGTATTATCCTGCCGATCCCAGCTAACCCTGTAGTTACCATTAAGATAACTAGTAATGTTAGCCGGATTGGCGGGAAGTACATTAGGTTCAGCCGGTTTTCTGTTGGCCCGTACATCAACCAGCGATACACCCGAGCCTGCTGCAAATGTTAATACTTCCATTGCCGCATCCGCCGCTAATTTCCACCTGTTTTTATCTGCATTACCATAGCAGATGTATTTATTGTCTGCTGCATCTTTCATGCTCAGGTAAGGCGTAGCGGTATTAAACAAAGGGCTTGCTGCATATAGTAAGGTTCGCGATTTAAGCGCAAGCACCGCCAGCTTAGTAACCCTACCACGTTGCGAAACCGGGTAAGCAACTTCAAGGTCCGGCATCGCTTCTTCGCAGTCTTTTAAAATTGCATTTACACATTCGGCAAAAGTCGATCTTGGAACAACAGCTTCATCAGCCGTAACAAAACGCTTTGTTACAAGTGGAAAACCGCCATACCTTTTTAGCATTTCAAAGTTTTGCAAGGCTCTTAAAAATTTGGCCTGTGCTTTTACCTGCTTTTTATAATTGTCGTCTGCTGCGGGGTCACTTACTGCATCTACACGTTCCAGCAAAATAGCTACCATCCTAATCACCTTCCACCTGGCATAGTACCTGTAATCTTCATTTCCAATTATGTTTTGGTTGGTAATAGTACCAGTGTTCCATGCATTGGCAAATTGAAAGGTCGATTCGTTTTTACCTTCATCTGTAGCAGCCGCAAGGGTGCCAATCTGGGTAGGTGTTGCACCGCTGGATGGGTTGCTAATGATGGCCAGGTTTTGCCGTGAGGGAAGAATGGAAAACATTCCATACTCGTAAACAGAAGATAAAAAGGCATCAACGTTTTGTTTGGACGAAAAAACAATGTCTTCATTAACATCAACCCCAGGCGCTTTCTCAAGAAAATTTTCAAAAGATTTTCTACAGGATGGCATTAGGATAATCAAATAAACCAGGCCGCAAATCGCTATAATTTTTTTCATATTTTCTCCTTCTAAAAGTTAATGTTAACACCCATGTTTACTGTTCTTACAAGCGGGTAAGGTTCGGTATTGGTTGGTGTGGGCGGGCTCTCCGGGTCTACACCTTTGTAAACTTTGCTCCAGGTGTACAAGTTGTTGGCGTTTACATAAAGCCTGGCCGTATTCAGCCCTACCTTCTTCATTATTTTGTTTGGAACGGTATACCCTAACTCTATGTTCTTTATCCGCAGGTAGCTGGCATCGGTAGTAAAAAAGGTAGATGTTTGATAATTGTGCGCTGCGTTGCCGTTGGTACCAAGAGAGAAGCGGGGAAAGGATATGGGTGAACCGGCATTATACCTTTCCTGTGTCCAGCTTTCAAGCAGGTAGTCAACTGCCCCTGCCGGTACTCCATCAAAAAATGCCTGGTTAAAACGCCTGGTATAGGGAAGCGAAACATTACTTACTCCCTGAAACAAAACAGACAAACTTAAACCCTTGAAAGAGCCAATCAATGAAAATCCATAGGTAACTTCAGGAACCTGGGAATAACCGATAGGCACTGCATCAAAATTATCAACCTTGCCATCATTATTTATGTCTATAAATCGTATGTCGCCCGGCTGTAGCTTATTGTTGTTCCACTGCGACACAGGACGCTTAGGGTCGCTTACTTCTTCCATCGTATTGTAAATGCCTTCGGAAATCAACCCGAAAATTTGTCCGAAACGCTGCCCTGTACGTGCCTGGTACGGGTAAGTGGGGTTAACCTCATCCTGGTACAAAATCTTGTTACGTGCAAAAGAATAGTTGGCATTTACCTGGTAGTTGAAATCTCCTAACCTGTTAGTCAACGTCACGTTAAACTCATAGCCTTTGTTTTGCATCTTACCAAGGTTTTCGGGTGGAATTGCCACACCAATTATCGAGGAGATGGTTTGCCTGTTTGTAAGAATATTGTCTCTTGTTTCGCTAAAAAACTCTGCAGTCACGTTAATCTTCTTTTTCCAGAATGCCATCTCTATACCCAGGTTACTCTTCAGCGCCCGCTCCCAGGTAAGGTTTGGATTGCTGGCACGGCCTTCCACCAGGCCTGTAATGGTATTGGTAGAGCCAATCTCTCCAAAACGTGCGCCACTACCAAAGGTCCATGCAGTGGGCCTGTACAGAAAACGGTTGTTGGATTGAAGAAAATTGTTACCTACTACATCATTGCCTACTTCGCCATAGGATGCTCTGAATTTTAAAAAGTCCAACACGTCATTCTTTGGGAAAAAGCTTTCTTCCGATGCGATCCAGCCCAATGAATATGCCGGAAAAAGACCAAACCTGTTTCCGGGTGCAAAGTTTTCGGTGCCATTATAAGCAACGTCTACCTGGGCAAGATACCGGCCCTTATATTCGTAGGTACCACGTCCCACATAACTCTGGTATCCGTTTGGAACTAAAAAGGTATAAGTAGGGTCTATATTTTTTTGTTGATCGTACAGTAACAAGCCGGTCACATAATGATCGCCGAACTTTCTTTTGTAGTCCACACCCAGCCTGGCAGTTACTCTTCTGTTTTTGCCGATGCTCTCAGTATTTCCAAATTGTGCATCAGTATTCTGTGGTAAAAAGGCAGTACTGCCATCCGTTTGTCTAACGGGCAAATATGTAATAATCGGCACACCCGACTTACGATTTACAAACTTTTGCCCGTTGAAGTTTTGGTACGAAATATTGAAGTTTGTGGTTAAACCTTCAGTAATAAAATCAAGGTCGTGATCGAGGCGTAAAGTACCATTTAGAAAGTTGCGGTATTCCCTTTGAAAACCCGGCTCGTATAAGCTTACAATAGGATTACCACCCGACGGAAATACAATGAGCCTGCCATCAACAATGCCGGGAGATACCGTTGGGTTTGCCCTGCCGATGTTCTCAATTACGTTTGGAATACTTGCATTACTACCGGCACGTTGTTCTGTTTGCGAAGACACATCTATCTGCGCCTTAAACCGATCGGTTATATTAAAGTTGAGGTTCGACCTAAAGTTATATCGCTTATATTTTAATTGTGCATCATAGTCGGGACTAAGATTTGTGTTGTTAAACAAACCCTGCTGATTAAACATGCCTACCGATATAGCATATCTCACTTTATCGGTTCCGCCATTTATACTTAGGTTATGCTGCTGCTGAACGGACGACTTCTTCAACATTACTTTGTACCAATCCACATTGGGGTAGAAAACAGGATCAGAACCGTTCTTATATTTTTCGAGTTCTGCATCGGTATAACGTGGTGTGTAAGTGCCTCCTGTAAGAAATGCATCTCCCTTCAACGCCTGGTTAAAAGAGTTGGCCCAGTCGTAGGCATTCATTTGCGAACGGATAGCGGTAAAACTGTTAATCGCATTATTAAAGGTGTAAGAAACCTTGGCAGGTCCCGTTTTTCCTCTTTTGGTGGTAATGATCATTACACCGTTTGCTCCCCTTATACCATAGACTGCTGTGCTGGAGGCGTCTTTTAAAATGGTGATATTTTCAATTTCATTCGGATCGATATTATTGTAATTATCCACCTGAATTCCATCAACTAAAACCAGGGGTTCCTGGCTACCATTAAAGGTGCCAATACCACGTATCCTAATTGTAGATCTGTCGTTGCCCGGCTCGCCACTACCCTGCGAAGCAAACAGACCCGGCAAACGACCAACCAAGGAATTACTAATGTTTGCCACAGGTGACTGAACGAGCAGTGTACCCGCCATAGATGACTGGGACCCCGTATTACTAATCTTCTTTTGTGTTCCATAACCTACCACCACTACTGCGTCTAACTCTTTATTAGAAGCAGTCAGTGCCACGTTAATATTAGATTGTTGACCTACTACTATTTCTTTTGTAATATGACCCACGGCGCTAATTACCAAAACCGACTTTGGGCCACGAACGCTTAGTTGGAAAGCCCCTATGTCGTTGCTGGAGGTACTGTTACTTGTACCCCGCTCATTAACTGTGGCACCAGACAAAGTTTCATTCTGCTCATTGGTAACATTGCCTAAAACCTTAATCTGAGCGTATACAGGAAGTGTTCCCAACAGAAGAAAGAAGATACATAGCGAAAGGCTACATGGGAGGAATTTTGAATTCATAAGCAATCGTTTTGTTCAATTATATTGAACTATTAATCAATAATGTTGTAAATCAACAAAATTTATTTAACATACACAAATTTTTATTTTATTATTATTTCACCAAATCTTAGCGTGGCAGGTTTTCTAAATAACAAGAAAGCGAAACAGGGCTTCAACAACTTTCAAACCAAATCAATTCCGGCATAGTAATTTTCCTTCTTAGTAATTTCACGAACAATTCAATATAATTGAACGAAAATTTTATATTTTCACCAAACATTCAGCCAACCCTTAATAAAATAAATGATACAGGTAATAGTAAGAGCAATAGATATTTTAGAGTTCGTAGCGCAACATGGAAAGGAACCGGTACAGTTAATCAGGATTGCTGAAAACGCAGGACTAAGCCAGCCAACTACAGCCAACATTGTAAAAACATTGTTAGTAAAAAATTATTTGGAGCAGGTAGGTCGTAAAGAAGGTTACCGCTTAGGTGCAGGTGCTTTTCAATTAACAGGCAATCTTTCTTACAATCAAAACCTGCTGCTTGCTGCAAAAGATGTTATGGAAGATCTGACACGGCAATTAAATGAAACCTGCTTATTAGGTGTGATCAGGAATAATAAACGTTATGTTCTGCATGCTGTTCAAAGCGATCAGGACTTGCAGGTTAGGATACGTACCGAAGCTGAAATATATCAAACTGCCAGTGGAAGATTACTGGTGGCCTACTTAACCGAAAAAGACCTTGATAAGCTTATACAGGCGGTCGGGTTACCCTCTGCACAAATATGGCTTGGTACGCAAACAAGAGAAGCACTTGAAAAAATATTAGCAAAAATCAGGAAGGAAGAACTTGTACAAACCTCGAATACGCATCACATTGCCGGCTTCGCTATTCCTGTTTATAAAAACAAACAAGTGATTGCCAGCCTCAGTGTTTTTCTACCCGAAAGCCGGGTTAATCCCGCAAACAAGGCCACCATTACCAAATTAATGAAACGCACAGCCAACAAGATAAAGGAGCGTTTGAATAAGGAAGCCCCTTAAAATATAAAGGTTATTAAGCAAAATAAAATTGATTGATTATACTGACTAATAGTTGTTCATTCGAGTTTTGCTATACCAGTTTAACTCAATATGTTTTCTAATTATTGGGTTACTAATCTTCAGCTTTATTAGCTTATATTCCTCAAGGAAGCTCCTTTGATGAGGGCTGTATTTAAAATGATTGAAGTCTTTTCGTTCGCCTTTACTCGTTTCGGTTTATGGATTTAAGCTGATTAATAAAAACTGCTGTTAAATACCCACAACATTCAGTAGATGGGAACCGCGAATTATTTACGTACTTGCCGCTCCCCGCCTACAAATCAAAACAAGCTACCGCCAGCAGGCAAACGGCGTGCAGTGTAGACACTATTATTTTAACCACCCAGGCGCAGATTGATAATTTTACCACCACTTATCCCGCCTGTACCACTCCTAAGTATTTAATTATTAATGGCACCGGGGC
This sequence comes from Chitinophagales bacterium, assembly GCA_038211085.1. Taxonomy (GTDB): domain Bacteria; phylum Bacteroidota; class Bacteroidia; order Chitinophagales; family Chitinophagaceae; genus Segetibacter. The sequence goes on from JBBQVY010000086.1 coordinate 15,127, forward strand.
AAGCCCGGCCATTTCAGATTTAACTGGCCTTTCCGGTGTAACACAGGCAACCAAAAAACTTCAGATTAGCAACACATCCGTAACCAGTTTATCGGCTTTAAACAACCTTACTTACATAGGCGATACGATGCAATTAGATCACAACGCTTTACTAACGAGTACAGGCCTTACCAACATAACCCATTTAGGAGCCCTTATTTTTATTAACCTGCCGGTGTTGCAAAGCATTGCAGGCTTAAGTAATCAAACTGATACTATTAGAGGAGTGATACGCATGGATTCTACAGGGTTAACCAGTTTAGCAGGCTTGGGTAACATAAATACTATTTTGGTCGATTTAAGCATTAACTATGGCCACCTAACCAGTTTTAGCGGATTAACTAATTTAAATACCATACAAGGTGGCCTAAACGTTTTTCAAGATTCAAGCATGACCTCCTTAGGCCTCCACAACCTAAAAGCTTGTAATGCTTGTCTGTTTTGGGGCATGCCCTATTTAACCAGCCTTGAAGATATTAGTCACCACCTTATTAATAAAAACATCAGTCAATTTTGGATGATTGATATGAACGGCCTCACCGATTTAAGTGGGTTAGATAGTATTCATAATGTAGTATCCATCTATTTATGGAGCAACAAAAAAATTACCTCATTGCACGGTCTCGAACAACTGAGGGGGGACATTTATTATGGCCTTTCTCTTCATGATTTTCCCTTGCTAACAGATATTTCGGCATTAAGTGGAACTCCCGACTTTCAAATAATATTAAGAGAGTTAAACGTTGCTATTACTTCTGTAGTATCAAATTCTACCGATAAGTTCATCTTCAATCCCACCCCAGAGGGAAATGGCGTTTTTCCTATAAAAAATTTATTTGTCAATACTTTAAAAACAAATTATGGGTGGCTTGCTGAAAAGAGTACGTCAATAGTTCGTGGTGTTCATCCAGGTCCAATTGATGCAATAAAAAAGACATCTCACGGTATTTTTGCAGTTGAATGGGAAACAGGTAATATATCTTGATCCCGTCGAGCATTAAACAAAATAGCAGTTGGAATTCAACAAAAGCACATAATTGGAGGCATTCTGGTTCTGCCTAGAAGAAAATTAGCACAATACCTTACAGATAGGATAGGAAATTATGAAGAGATTGTACCTTATTTATCTTTATACAAAACCCTTCAGTTAGAAGGTGGTGTTTTAGGGGTGATTGCGATAGGTTTTGATGATGTTTGAGACGGCGTTCCTTTAAATAGTAAGGGGTAAAGATGGAAATGCAAAAAAACAATCAAACACTGACATCATGTTGTTTTAATCTTCTCTTCAATAAAGTTTTCCGCAAAACTTATTACCAGGCAGGCAGTTGAAAAAGCAGCACATTCAGTATTAGTTAGATGCAAGGGCATAATTCCTGATGCAAGTCTTGCAGACTTGTACGACCCAAACACAATGCCTCCGGCATTAGTAAAGGCACACCAGGCATTATATAAAGCTGTAGACCTTTGCTACCGTCCCCAGCCATTACCTAATGAAACCAAGCGTATAGAGTCCCTATTTCAACTATACGACAAATACACAGCAGCTATGTTTCAGACAATCAAGAAAATCAAAAAGAAAAGCAGCCTGCTACGGAAGAACAATAAGTGTGACGAAGACCACACTATATAGTGTACCCGCTCACTTTAGCAGGGGTGTCAGGCTAAAATACCAATGAACGCCTGTACAAAACAATACTTACAGCATTCAAATAAAAGGCAAGCTAGGAAGCTAGCAATGTTGATAAAAAAAAACGCCCAACAATATGTAGGGCGTTTTTGATTCAAAACAAATTAAGGGAAGATTATTTTTTTGCGATCTACTTATTTTTTTGGGTGCTTTTATACTTTCTTTAAATTCCGTAAATGCATACGCAAGTTCCTGCAAGTCAGGGTCAAGTCCGGGTGCAAATTCCTCTGGTCTTATAGGAGCACTTGGAATAGGATAACTTTCACGCGGCTCTTTCAAAGTTGTAAGTACAGTACCGTCATTAAAAGGCGAACTTCCACTATATATTTTTTCTATTTGCGAACCGTCTAATCTAAAATGGTACTGTTCTCTGTGAATTCCAGCATCAAGCAAAACTTTTACCTCAGGAAAACTTACTTGAATAAAACTTTGGTACTGGCAAAACTTTACCCCAATCAACACCAAGTGTTTCAAGTGCTTTGGCAAAAGCAGCCAGGTGAGCCTCGTCTCGAACAATTAGAAACAATAGTTCGTAGTGTTATATTCTCCGACATTTGATAGATCCTGCATTTTTGCAACCGTCCGGTTTCTTCCAGCACTAGATTGTCCATTAAGTCTAAAACCAAGTTACCAGCACTATGCACATAGGAAGCACTCCACGGGTTTCCCGCAGCATTAACAGGTAAAGCACCTTGCGCACCATCGATATAATAATGTGGATTGTTTTGTTCTTTTGCCATGGCCAAAGTTGCTACGCCACCTGCACCAGGGGTTTCAAACTTATCACCCTGGTATGCAGGTGAGCCGTGTAATAGTTAAGCAATTGTTCTTCAAATAAGCTCAACGTGGCTTATTTCTTCAATGCCTACCCCCTATATAAAATCAAGATAAGGCACAGCATTACCCCTAAAATTAAAGCTTTGAAAAAGGTACTGCAACATTGTACGCATTCTCCAAATTGTCCGCCCTGTCCCTCTTGCAAGGCATTAGCTGCGGACGAGTCTGGTTTATCAGGCACAAGGATTAATAAGTGATTGGACATGGTAGAACATAATAATTATTTTTGTGTCTGACTAATATCAAATAATTATGCCAAAACATTATTTACTTCTTCCCTTGGAAGACTTTGTTTAAGATAAAGCAAAAGTGACTTTTACTACCCGTACGACCTGCTGGGTCTC
>JBBQVY010000087.1:0-17502 GCA_038211085.1 Chitinophagales bacterium
GCAAGGTTTAACTCGTTCAGTTCATCAAATAAATATTGCTGGTAGTCCAGTTCTTTGTAAAAACTGGTCTTCTTTTGCTGTAGTGCATCCAAACCTTTTTTCTTTGCCTGCCACTGGTTAAAAATGCCCTGGTATTCTTTAAGGGTAGCCTGGTTTTGAGCCAATGCATCCATCACTTCCCGCTGAAAATCACTGTCACCTAATTCCAGTGTATCGAACTGTTGGTGCAGGTCTACCAATAAAGAAGCAAGTTGCTTTAACTGAAAGACTGAAGCAGGAGAATCATTAATAAACCCCCTTGATTTTCCATTCACTCCAATTTCGCGGCGCAGTACCAATTCTTCCTCAAAATCGAGATCGTTAGCTGTAAAAAATTCCTGCACCAATGCTTTTCCTTTCACCTCAAAAAAACCTTCAATAAAACATTTCTTCTCCCTGTTTTGCAGGGTAGAACTATCAGCCCTTTCGCCTAAAATTAAACTAAGCGCACCCATTAAAATGCTCTTGCCTGCGCCGGTTTCCCCTGTTATTACATTAAGGTTTTCAGCAAAATCAATAACGATTTCGTCTATAATGGCATAGTTAACAATGTGCAGCTTGCGTAGCATGGCGTAAAGATAACAGGTTAAAACACTTTGTAATTTATTGACGTATTAGTGTGGAAAAGCTGTGGGATGCTGCCAAAAATTTAAATGGGTTATTCACCATTGCAGCGTGCAATTCCTGACTTAGCCCTTTGGTCAAGGGAGTCTTTATACTCATGATCGTCCATGTCGATACATTGTTGAAAATAGGACTTTGCCAGTTCTTTTTGGCCACGCTTCTCATATATGTAACCGATCTGCAACGATGCCCTGGCAGCATAATATTCCCTCATGCCTCTTCCCAGTTTCATTGCTGATGAATACCATTGTATGGCTTCTGTATCCTTACCCAGATCATCATTAATCCTTGCCATACGATACACATATTCCAGTTGATCTGTGGTAGTTGTAAATTGCGATTTTAATTTGGAGGAGAGTATAGCTAATGCTTCGTTATTATACCCACCATCACTTAATAATCTTGCTCTTAGCAAAGTCTTATCCGGCCACATTCCACTTTTTGCATCGCGTAGGGCTTTTTTGTCGGCATCGCTATCAGTAGAGCCTTGTTTCAATACCCTTTGCCGGGTTAGCTCAGCTTTAAGCGAATCGCCTTGCAGGTAATAGCACCAGCTCAGTTTTAATAACGCATCTTTTACATAAAAGCGGCCTTTAAAATTGTCGAGAAAACTATTAAAACTTGTAACTGCTTCGGGTAATTCAAGATGATACAATTTTGCGTAAGCCATCTCAAAGTCCCACACGGGTGTAGTAAGATATGCACGGGAGGTGTTTCTGTTCTCCATTACACTTTTTGCAAACACTGCATTTTTGCTATTGATGCCAAGGTTGGTGCCGAGGTAAGCAAACAAGTGATTGTTTACCATATCCAGCTTTTTATCCTTTATAAACTGTATAACTTCTTCGGGCTTATTTTCAATGTAAAATGAGAGGTAAGCATAATAAAAGATCGCCTCGTTGTGCAACAGCTTTGCCATGTAATCATTGCTGTTCATAAAAGAACGCATTAATTGCATCCCTTCCTTTATCGATCCTTTCATGCCAAACAAACTTGTGTAAATTTTATAGCCATCGGGCACCGTTCCCATGGCAACCTGCAATGGACCATACACCAGGTTATTAGGTAAAAAAGTGGGATACTTTTTTTGATTTTCCTTTATGAGTGAATAGCCTTTCTTGAAATCGAAAACGGCACCAAATCGCTCACCAAACTTAATTCTAACGGTTGCTCTTTGCAATAGGTTCACTGCACGGCAATACCTGTAAAAGGGGGTGTTTTGCGGCCCGTTATCATAAGCCTCCTGTCTTTTTGAGAAATTATCTTTTCTCTCAGTGTATTGTTTAGGGTCTTCATTTAAAAACAATTCAAAAAAATCAATATAACCCTCCAGCATGTATGGTATAAGATTATCAGGATTTTGCTTTTTTGCTTCGTTCAACAGCAGTGTACCCTGTGCTATTTTAAGCCTGGTAATTTCTGCATAAGCCTGTTGACAGGTTGCGTTAAAGTCATACATTTTTTCGGCCCTAACATTTGCTGATAAACCAATCAATAGGGTTAATAAATAGAAAACATGCTTCATTGCAATAAAGGTAGAAGAATTTAAAAGCCAATTCCTGTTAAGCTAACTGAGGGAACTATTTTTAAGATAATCTTGCAATGCAGTATACATCATGCAAGCATATTCTAAAATAACACAAACATGGAATGTAAAAATTCCGAGGTGGCAACAATAAAAAAGGTGCTTTTCAGCACCCTTTCTTATAAATTATTTTGCATCAACAGTGTCGTGAATATCCGGGTCAACTAAAATTCTACCACAGTTTTCGCACACTATTAATTTTTTATGTTGCTTTATTTCGCTCTGCTTTTGAGGAGGTATGGCATTAAAACAACCACCACAACTGTCCCTCATAACAGATACTACAGCAAGACCATTTCTGTAGTTGTTACGAATACGATCGTAAGAAAACAACAGCCTTTCGTCAAGAGCCTTACGGGCTTCATCACTTAAAGCCTTGAAGTGCGTTTCTTCTTTTTCGGTGTCCGCAATAATTTTTTCAAGTTCACTCTTCTTATTATTCAACACGCTTTCTTTGCTGCCAATTTGCTTTTTAGCAACGTCAAGTACTTTAGCTTTTTCAGCTATTTCTTCGTTAGCATCTTTAATATGTTTGTTTGCAAGATCAACCTCAAGTTTTTGCATTTCCATTTCTTTGTTAATGGCTTCAAACTCACGGTTATTTTTTACATTCTCGCTTTGCTTTTCGTATTTCTTAATTAAAGCATCCGACTCTTTAGTAATGTCTTTCTTCTTTTCAATAAATTCAGAAATACCATTTATTTCTTCTTCAATTCTTGTTTGTCGTGCATGCAAACCGGTTATTTCGTCCTCCAGGTCACTCACCTCTATAGGCAATTCACCTTTTAAAATTTGGATCTCATCTAACTTTGAATCAGTTTTTTGAAGCCTGATTAACGCTGACAATTTTTCTTCAACAGAAAAGTCTTTAACGCTTGCCATATGTGTATTTAAAATTTTAATGATGATAGCTGGAAACAACTTTATGAATTTTGATACCGGCTGAAGAAACTTTAATGAAACATCGTGCAGCTTGCCCCGTCAATCATTGCGGGGTCGCAATCCGTTCATCTGTAGTAGCAGCTTTTCTCAAATGGTTTTCAAAAAGTTCCATCCAAAAACTACATAAAGTAATTAACAGGATTGGTAATTACTTTACTTTTTTGGACGGCAAAGGTAGGGAATTCTGCTTCCAAAAAATCAACGAGTAAATCGATAGTAAACTGTTCACTTTCCCAATGTCCAATGTCCGCAAGAAGTAATTTGCCTTCGGCATCAAAAAACTCGTGGTACTTTATGTCTCCCGTTATGTATACGTCTGCGCCTGCTGCAATAGCATGCCGGGTTAAAAAGCTACCTGCACCACCGCAAACTGCAATTTTCTTTATCATTCTGCTCGTTAACGGGGTATGCCTGATTACCTGTAAATTAAATTTTTCTTTAAGTAAGGTTAACAATGCGGTTTCGGATAAAGGGTGTGACAAGTCACCAATTAATCCGCTGCCCACCTCAACTAAATTATTAGCCAATGGGTAAATGTCATAAGCCACTTCTTCGTATGGATGCACTTCAATTATTGCTTTTACAATCTGATATTGCAGGTACAATGGAAAAATGATTTCTATCTTACTTTCATTTTCTTCATGCCGCTTGCCAATTTCGCCAACATAGGGGTTGGTGTCTGGGCCTGCTTTAAAAGTGCCGTTTCCATTACTAGTAAAGCTGCATTCGCTGTACTTGCTAATAACACCACCCCCGGCTTTAAAAATGGCTGATTTTATTTTTTCAGTATCAGCAACAGGTACAAATACCACCAACTTACCCAGGCTGTTTTGCTTTTCAACCAGAATTTCACGGTTGATCAACCCCAGTTGATCAGCAATACGACTGTTTACGCCTTTTAAAACATTATCAAGGTTGGTGTGGATGGCATAAATGGCTATGTCGTTTTTAATAGCAGTAATTACTGTTTTCTCAACATAATTTTTACCTGTCAACTTTTTTATTCCCGAGAAAATTATTGGATGATGAGCAACTACCAGGTTGCAACCGGCAGCTATTGCTTCAAGTATCACCTCTTCTGTTGCGTCTAGGGTGCAAATAATACCCGTGCATTCCCAATGCGGACTACCAGTAAGTAAACCAGAATTATCATAGCTCTCCTGGTACGATGGTGGTGCCAATTCTTCCAGTTTCCGGATGATGTCTGTTATTCTCATTTTTAATTAAAAGCACTCATTTATTTATTTGTTCTGCCGGGATAAACTTTTAAAGCTTCTTCCAGGCAATCCATAGCCTTATTTATCGAGTCGAGATTTAAAACATAGGCAAGTCTGACTTCATTTTTGCCTAAGCCGGCAGTACCATAAAAACCTGTTGCCGGGGCTAACATTACAGTACTGTCTTTGTAACTAAAATTTTCTAACAGCCATTGACAAAAAATATCGCTGTCATCTATAGGTAAGCTTGCCATAGCATAAAATGCCCCGCCGGGGTTTGGACAAAAAACGCCTTGCATTGCGTTCAGTCGTTTTACAATCAAATCGCGACGGCTTTTATATTCAGCTTTTGTAGTATCAAAATAGTCTGATGGAAGGTCAACCGCCGCTTCGCCTGCTATTTGGGCAAAACCTGGAGGGCTTAACCTTGCCTGAGCAAACTTCATAACTGCATCAAGTACCTCCTGGTTTTTAGTTACCAGTGCACCAATCCTTCCGCCGCAGGCGCTATACCGTTTACTAATAGTATCCATCATTATTACATGCTGTTCAATACCCACGAGGTGCATGGCACTAACCTGTTTTTCCTCGTAAGTAAATTCGCGGTAGGCTTCATCAGAAAATAGGTACAAGTTGTGTTTCAGAACTAAATCCCTCAACTGTTCCATTTCGTTCCGGCTGTATGAATAGCCTGTTGGGTTGTTGGGATTACAGATAACTATTGCCTTTGTTTTGGGAGTTATTACTTTTTCAAACTCGGTGATTGGAGGTAAGGCAAACCCGTTTGAGATGTGAGAAGTAATAGGAATTACACCTACTCCAACTGCCACAGCAAAGCCATTATAGTTTGCATAAAAAGGCTCAGGAATTATTACCTCATCGCCATGGTCAAGGCAAGCCATAAAACCAAAAAGTATAGCTTCACTTCCACCGGTGGTAACTATAATTTGATGATGGTTAACAGCTATGCCAACAGAAGCATAGTATTCAACCAATTTTCTGCGATAACTTTCGTTGCCTGCACTATGGCTATATTCCAACACTTTAAAAGTACTGTTGCGTACTGCATCCAGCACCAATTTAGGTGTCTCAATATCGGGTTGGCCAATATTTAAATGGTAAACCTTTATACCTTTTTTCTTGGCAGCTTCGGCATAAGGAACCAATTTTCTTATAGGGGAGGCAGGCATTTGTTTGCCGCGATTACTGATCGTAAGCATGAGGCAAATATAAGTCGTTAGGCAATAGCCGGTAGTCAATAGCTGTTAGCTGATAGCCGATATCCGGAATCCTACAGCCGGTAGCCATTAGTAAATAGGGTAGTCAATAGACAATAGCCTATAGCAAATAGTCAATTGGCATTACTGAATAACCTTTTGGCCAATATCCATTAGCCGTAAGTCGATGGACAACACTCGATAACAGTTAGTGATAGCCATTTTGATGGCACTTGGCTTTAGGCATTCGGCCTTCTGCGTTAAGCTTACAGCCCTAGTATTAAGCGTTAAGCCTCAAGCCCTCAGCGTTTAGCGTTCTGCCAAAAAAAAAGACCGTTACTTGGTAACAGTCTTTTCAAAATAATATATGGATGATATTAGCTTTTTAACGGCTTTTGTGTTGCGGTTGTTTTTCCGTCAATAACTTCTCCGTCAATAGTTAAAACGATTGGCTCTGCAACATTTGCAAGTTTTACCGTAACTCTCTTGGTAAAAGCTCCCATTGCCTCAGCATTGTAAGTAACTTTTATTGTGTTGCTTGCCCCCTTGGCAATTACACCTTTTGGATAAACTGGTGTAGTACAACCGCACTCAGCAGTAGCACTTTCAATTACCATTGGCTTTGCCGCTATGTTCTTAAAATTAAATACATAACTAACAGGAGTGTGCTGGCTTATTTTTCCAAAACTGTGTTTTGTGTCTTTAAACTCCAGGCTTTGGGTTTGGGCAAAGGCACCTGCTACTGAAAGCAGCATTACAAATAAGAATGATAATTTTTTCATTAAAATTGAAATTTAAAAGGATTAAGGTTGAGGGTTGAATTGATATTTGAGATTAGTTGCCGGAGGTTTTCATTTTTTGTACACCCGCATTTGCTGGTGCAGCCTGGTCAGGAACTTTGTAACCTGTACCTGTAAAAATTACCTGCTTGCTCATACCATTGCTAAAAAATATATCGGCATATTTGGTAAATGGACCTTCGGTATAACCATTAAAACCAAGAGTTACTTTAAAAGTTTCACCTGGAGCATAAGCCTGTCCCTGCTGGTATTTTGGTGTAGTACAACCGCAACCAACTTTTACATTTTCAATTTTAATAGAGTCGCTGCTTATATTTTTAATAATTACCTCATACTCGGCTGGCTTGCCGTAAGGTATTTTACCAAAATCGTGGTTGGATTCTTTTATTTCCAACACTTTAGTAATATCGGCGGCTGGAGCCTGGGGAGCTACTGTTGCTGTTGTTTGTGCATGCAACATGCCACCTATCAAAAGACTGCAAAGGAGAAAGGAAATTTTTTTCATAGTAAAAATTACTTTAATTGATGGTTGTAAAGTTAATACGTACAACGAAAAGATTGTGCCTAAATTGAACTGACTGTTGAATTTAAGATTTTATTAATTGCTCTTTTATAAAACAGGTGAAAAGTGTTTTTTAAACGATGATTAACCGATTTTCGTATGCGATTTTCAAAATAAACTTAATAAGACTTAAAATAATATTTTTGCCACATGGAAAATGAACAATCAACAATTCTTAACGAGGACGTAATGTCTTACGATGGTTTTCGGCAGGAGGTGTTGAAAGATTTCCAGATTGCTGTGGAAAGCCGTGAGGCAAGTTTATTGGCCAGGAGAGAAGTGCTTACAGGAAAGGCAAAATTTGGAATATTTGGGGATGGAAAGGAAATAGCACAAATAGCTATGGCAAAATTTTTTAAACCCGGTGATTTTAGGGCTGGTTATTACCGTGACCAAACTTTTATGTTTGCGGCGGGTTTGGCCACCATAGAACAGTTTTTTGCTCAGTTGTATGCCGATCCTGATTTAAAAAATGATCCCTTTAGCGCAGGCAGGCAAATGAACTCGCATTTTGCAACTCGTTTTGTTAACGAAGATGGTGAATGGTTGAACCTGGCGGATCTGAAAAATATATCCAGCGATATTGCACCAACTGCCGGCCAAATGCCCAGGGCCCTGGGCTTAGCATTTGCTTCCAAAGTATTTAGAAACAGCAAGGGTGTAAAACAGTTTGATAAACTCAGTAATAATGGTGAAGAAATTTGCTTTTGCACTATTGGCGATGCCAGCACCAGCGAGGGTCATTTTTGGGAGACTATTAATGCGGCAGGTGTAATGCAGGTGCCACTGGCAGTTTTTGTTTGGGATGATGGCTATGGAATTTCGGTTCCAAAAAAATACCAGACTACCAAGGGGTCTATTTCCACTGCTTTATCAGGAATGCAAAAAACAACCACCAGCAATGGTATTAATATATATAAAGTAAAGGGTTGGGATTATGCAGGTATGTGCGAGGTATTTGAAGGTGCGTTGGATGAAATGAGAGAAACGCATGTACCAGCAATATTTCACGTTGAAGAAATTACGCAACCGCAGGGCCACTCTACAAGCGGAAGCCAGGAACGTTATAAACCTGGTGAGCGATTGGCATGGGAAAAGGAATGGGATGCCATCAAGAAATTAAGGGAATGGTTACTTGCAAATGGCCTTGCAAGCGAGGATGAACTTAGCGAAATTGAAAGACAGGCTAAAGAATTTGCAAGAGATAGCAGGGCAAGTGCCTGGGACAAATATCTTCAACCCATAAAAACGCAGGTAAATACACTATCGGAGCTGGTCCAAAATTTAAAAATTGATAACAAGAGTATAAGCGAAAAGATTGGACAATTAATTCATGATTTAGTCCACAGTCGCGAACCTATGCGCAGGGATGTTATGCGTACTCTATGGCAAATGGTACAACTTGCTCCCCAGGCGCAAACCATCAAGCAATATTATAAGCAACTAACAAAGGAAAACCAGGATCTTTTTAATACACATTTGTATAATGAAGGTGAAAAATCAGCCTTAAAAGTACTGGAAGTCAAGCCAGATATTGCTGCTGATGCGCCTGTGATAAATGGTTACGAAGTACTTAATAAGTATTTTGATTTATTGCTCGAAAGTGATGAAAGGGTATTTGCCTTTGGAGAAGATGTAGGATTTATTGGCGATGTAAACCAGGGCTTGTCGGGCATGCAACAGAAATATGGAACTAACAGGGTTTTTGATACCGGCATTAGGGAGCTGACTATAATTGGACAGGGTATAGGAATGGCATTGCGTGGGTTACGTCCTATTGCGGAAATTCAATACCTGGATTATTTACTGTATGGGTTGCAGCCATTGAGCGATGATGTTGCTACAACACATTTTAGAACCAAGGCACAGCAAAGTTGTCCTTTAATAGTACGCAGTCGCGGCCACAGACTTGAAGGCATTTGGCACAGCGGTTCGCCTATGGGGATGATCATTAACTCACTCAGGGGAATGTACGTCTGTGTGCCGCGCAATATGGTGCAGGCTATTGGCATGTACAACACTGTGCTAAAGTCAAACGATCCTGCCTTAATGATTGAATGTTTAAATGGGTACAGGCTTAAGGAAAAACTTCCTTCAAACTTATTAGCATACACGGTGCCTTTAGGTAAGCCGGAAATTATTAAGAGTGGTACTGACATTACCATTGTTTCGTATGGCTCTATTTTAAGGGTAATACAAGAAGCAGTAATTGTACTTGAGAGCAGGGATGTTAGCTGTGAAATTATTGATGTGCAAACCTTATTGCCATTTGATATTAATCATAGCATAGTGGAGTCGCTGAAAAATACCAACCGGATTGTATTTATAGATGAAGATGTACCTGGAGGAGCCACCGCATTTATGATGAATAAGGTTATGGAAGAACAGGGTGGATACAAATGGCTTGACATTGCCCCCCGTACCATAACAGGCAAGGACCACCGACCTTCTTATGGCAGTGATGGAGATTATTTTAGTAAGCCAAACACCGAAAATATTATTGAAATTATATTAGAGATGATGGCTGAATAGTTGACATGAGCCTAATGGGAATAAAAAAGCATTTGTTGTTTATAACATCAAATGCTTTTTTGATTAACACATATTATTATTCTTATCGGTTTAAGCTTTCGTACTCATGCATATTTTATCTCTACTTTTTTACCTGATTTTACCGCCTGGTAAAGCGCATCTATAATGATGAGATCCTTTAATCCTTCGTGACCATCAACAGGTACAATTGGTTCTTTTCCTTTTAAAATGATGTCGCACATTTCGTCCATTTGTACCGTTTGATGGGTTACATGCGGAATGTTTATTTCGCCTTTGTTTGTTTTGGCTTTTATGGGGCCGTAACCTGTAGACGGTTGCATTTCGGCCCATCCTTTTTCACCATTTACAAAAAACTTGTCGAGGTTATTCATATTGTAGGTTGACAGGCAACTTGCTACTGCACCACTTGGGAAACCAAATTGAAACTGGATGGTTTCATCTATACCTTCCTTAAATTTTTGTGGATCTGTTTTGGTCTCCTGGGCTGTAACCCACATAGGATCTTCGCCGGTCATATACCGGGCACCATTGATGGCATAAATGCCAATGTCCATCATGGAGCCTCCACCCGACAACTTTTTGTTCAGGCGCCATTGGGTTGGATCACCAATTTTAAATCCGCACAATCCCTGGAAAAATAAAATCTTACCCATCTCTCCATCTTTGCGCATACGTATTATTTCCAGGGTCTTTGGCTCAAAGTGCATACGATAGCCTACCAGTAATTTTACATTGGCATTCTTGCAGGCTTCTACCATCTCCCTTCCATCTTTTGCATTAATGGACATTGGCTTTTCGCTAATAACATGCTTGCCGGCTTTTGCTACGCGGATTGCTTGTTCTTTATGCAAAGCATTGGGTGTTATAATGTACACGGCATCTATGTCGGGATTGTTTTTTATATCATCAAAATTTTCGTAGTTGTAACAATTGGCCGCAGGAATATTATACTTGGCCTGCCAGTCTTTTATTTTGGATGGGGTGCCGCTGATTACGCCAACCAATCTTGCTTTTTTACAGTCCTGCATTGCATCGGCCACCCGTGTACCATAACTACCCAAACCCATAATGGCAACTTTTAAAAATGGACCTATATCGTTTTGTGGGATAATGTTTTGGCCTACTGCAGCCACCCCTGCTTGTACAAGATTTACTGCTATTAACGAACCTGTAATCTTTTGTAAAAAGTCGCGTCTTGAATTCATATGGTTTGTTTTTTTGGAATGTGTTATTAAATATGAAACCTGACCCAAGTTAATATAATTGGGTAACACCTTTTTACGTGTCAACGCCCAGTCTAAAAATAAAGAGGTCCGAAGAAACGATAACCGTTTTCCGGACATCTTTAGCTCAATCCATTATTTTAAAATCCCCTTCCTGCCGGGTTTGCTTTAGGCAAAGCCTTTCTTGGCAATTTCTCATGGCGTTGTGCAGCATTGTAAACAAATGCGGCAACAACTACAGCGGAATGTTTTAAATCAGCTTCAATTAAATGATCATATGAATCCATGTTGCTGTGGTGGGTTCGGGTGTCGTATTCAATTTCGTCTTGTATAAATTGAAAGCCCGGCAAGCCCACTGCATCAAAAGCCAGGTGATCGGTTCCGCCGGTGTTATCAATGGTAACAGTTTTAGATCCGGAGTCATTGAAGGGCTGTAACCATTCAGCAAAAATATTTCTTACCCCTTCGTTGCCCTGCAGGTACACACCCCTTATTTTACCGGTTCCATTGTCCACATTAAAGTAAGAAGATAGCTTTTCATGGGCAGGAAATAACTGCATGGTAGCAGGATCGCCAAAAGTCTTCTTAACATAACCTCTTGAGCCAAACAATCCTTCTTCTTCGCCGCTCCATAAAGCAATGCGTATGGTACGTTTTGGTTTAACACCCAGCGTTTGCAACAGCCGCACTGCTTCCATCATAATGGCACAGCCCGAAGCATTATCGGTGGCACCGGTTGAGCCATGCCAGCTGTCGAGGTGTCCGCCCAGCATTACAACTTCATCTTTTAAATTTTTATCCGTGCCTTTTATTTCACCAATAACATTGTAACCATTCACATCGTCGTTAGTAAACTTTGTTTTTATGTCCACATCAAGTTTCACCCCCACACCCGACTTTGCCAAACGCAACAGGGTCATATAATCTTCATTGGCTACCACCACATCTAAAAAATTCTCCGGGTCGGTAGCTTTAAAACCTCCACCACCCTGCACAAATAAAGTACCATCGTGCCCCCTTGTGCTGGCGCTTAAAATGGCAACTGCCCCTTCGGCTTTAGCCATAGTTTTTACCCATACACCCACAGCATTTGCGGCACGAAAGGCCACCATTAGTTCTCTTCGTCTGTGTATTGCTGCGCTGTCTGGAGCGCCTCCTTCAGCAGGTTTTGAAGTAGCCATTTTATTAAGCTCTTCATCACTAAAACGTTTGGCATCGGCCTTGAAACTTTGATTGTAAACATCGCTTCTGTCGAGCAAAAGCACCTTGCCGGCAAGTTTTCCTTTGTAGCGTAGCAGGTCAACCGAATCTTTTGCAGTTATAACTATCACCTCAGCATTTTGGAGTCCATTGCTTCCATTGGTCCAAGCTTTAGGTATGGCAATAAGGGATTTGTAATAAGGCGCAGTCATGGCCACATACGATTTTTGAATTTCCCATCCTTTACCAAACTCGCCCCAGGGATCTAATTTTACATTGCTGAGCCCCCATTCTTTCATTTTATCAACTGCGTAATTTGCAGCTCTTGTAAAACCCGGCGAAATGGTGAGGCGGGAGCCACTTACATCGGTCAGGTGAAAGGCAATGTCCATTATTTTGGAACGCTCTTTCTCTTCCGTTTTAATTTTTTCAATGGTTGACAGGTCAACTTTTTCCTGTGCAATAACGGAGGAAGACAAGCATAATAAAATAGCGAAACAGGTAATTTTTCTTGTGTGCATAGAAGCTGTTTAAATTTAATTTGAAACTTTGCTTTTGAAACTAAAGATGCCACATTTACTACAGATGAAGTGATTGCGACGCAACTAAGAAGCTATGGAAAACTGCTGTTGGTATAATAAAAGGACATTTTTAAACAACTTCATAGGTAATAAATAAATTTTTTGGAGTCCACAATGTAAGCAAATCGTTACTGAAAGTTTTAGGTATTTACCTTTGCCACATGCGTAAATTAAGTATGGACGAACTGGGTAGGAAATCGGTAGACGAGTTCAAGGATTCTGAAAAGACACCGGTGATTGTTGTGTTAGATAATATAAGAAGCATGCACAATGTGGGCAGTGTTTTTAGAACGGCTGATGCGTTTTTAATGGAGGCAATTCTTTTGTGTGGATATACGCCTCAACCTCCACATAGGGACATTCAAAAAACTGCATTAGGTGCTACAGATACAGTTGACTGGATTGGGTACGAAAGTGCATTACAGGCGGTTTTGGAACTCAAGCAAAAGGGTTATAAAATTTATGGTGTTGAGCAAACGGAGGGCAGCATATCCCTACAAAAATTTATAGTGCCTGGCGGCGAAAAAATTGCACTTGTTTTTGGCAACGAGGTGGAAGGTGTAAGCAGCAATGTATTGGAGCTGGTTGATGGATGTATTGAAATTCCGCAGATGGGTATGAAGCACTCCTTAAACATTTCAGTAGCCGCTGGTATTGTACTTTGGGAGGTTGTACGGGGATCAATAACTGCCAAATAAAAAGCCGGGCATCGTGGGTTAACAGCAATGCCCGGCCTCTTAAAAAAATTTTAATTCTATGATTTATAACCCCAGGCTTTCATAATAGCAAGGTCTTCTTTTACACTATCAATAGGGGCCATTCCCTGGTAAGATTCCTGCTCAATAATCAGGTGCTTGGTTCCTCCGGCTTTTTTAACCAGTGTCAGGTTTTCTTTTACATTCACAATGCCTTTGCCTAGTACCGTGCTTTCGTATTTCTCTTCTGCTTTTCCACTCAGTATCTCGTCTTTAACATGCAACGATTCAAAGCGACCAGGGTATTTCTTTAGTATGTCGTTTGCCTTTGCACCACCATTGTACATGTTGCCCATATCAAGCTGTTGCATTACCAGGGCAGGGTCAGTATTTTTTAGAATGATGTCGTACACAGTCATATCGTTCAGTTTTTGGCTAAACTCAAAATCGTGGTTGTGGTAGCCAAACTTCATTCCTGATTGCTTGCACAATTCACCACTCTTATTAAAAACTTCCATGTAGGATAACAAGTCGCTGTACGTGGTTCTTAACGTGGCATCCAGCCATGGACTGATAACAAATTCCTGTCCTGCTATAGCGGCATCCCCGACCGTTTGTTTCCATAAATCGGTAAACTGTTTTTTATCTGCATCCCAATGCAGTTTGCCCATAACAGTATGCCCGCTTGGCATAGACAGACCCAGTCCGTCAAGTAGTTTCTTAAATTCTGCTGGCTTGTAGCCATAGAACATGCCATTTACATAATTGGCATGCTCCACATACTTATAACCCATATCGCTCAGTTTTTTTAAAGTGCCCGACGGATCTTTTTTCATATCGTCGCGTATGGAGTAGAGTTGAATGCCAACAAGTTGGTTTTTATATTTTGCAGCAAAAAGTTCTTTTGAAAATAACATGGAACCTGCAACAGCAAGGGTGCCATTTTTTAAAAATGTTCTACGTGAAGCAATCATTGTTTATCGTTTATGGTTAAAAAATTTTGTTTGAAGTTGCAGGGTTATGTTCTTATCATTAATACCTGCATTGCTTATTATCATTTTTAAGATAATAGCTCTTATAATTTTTAGCTTTTTTATCTGTACAGCCTTCCAGGTTTAAAAGTTCTATATTTTTAAAATCTATTGGATGACTTTCTGCCTGTAAGGCTATATAACCGCCGGTAAGCGGCGTGTTTTGCAGGTTTTGCCAATAGTCAACATTGTCAATATGGGCACTTTTAAAATCATACGCCTTGCTTACAAAACCGCCGCCCACTTCTATGTTAGTGTAAGTAAGCACTGTATCTCCTTCCACTATATGCTTAACAATGGAGTCGCCTAAAACCAAAACGGTCATGCTTACCCATTGATCTCCGTTATAGGTTTTTGAGGTTGAGTTTACGCAATGTGCCTGGCTTAACTCACCCTTAATATGCACCTGTGTGCCGGGTGTACAAATATTACCGGTGGCACGTTCGCCCTTGTTAAGACCGCCCAGTAATTGCACTTCAACCGAAACAGGAAAGTCTTGCCCAATGCTGTTGCTTTGCGCCGATTGCGAATGGATCATCACCCCACTGTTGCGAACATTCCAACTGGCTCCGCCCGCTGTTTGATTGCCAGTAAAACGATACTGATAACGCAGTAAGTAATAAGAGTAAGGTTTGTTGTAATATAAGTGCCCAAACTTGCCATCAAAAGTGGTGTACTCATCATAAGCGATCCGTAGCATGCCATCCTCAACCCTAAAGGTATTTTTATAATTGTCGTTTAATGGCTGCCCGGCTATTTTTATATCCCATCCATCCAGGTTTTTACCATTAAATAATTTAATCCAGTCTTTGTAGGGGGCTTTTTGCGCAGTAGCTGTAAAAGTTAACAGTGAAGCAAAAACCGTAAGAAAGTAAATAGAAAGTTTAGAACGCATGGCAGCAGGTTAAAATCAATTAGGCAACAAGATAAATGAATAACTGATGCAAAATAATAGCTGTCACAACTCATTAAATGCTTAACCAGAACTTATCTTGACCAGTTACTCGTGGTCAGCGATGGCCTGGGTAATTTCCTCCTGTGAGTCCAAAATCCATTTGGGTAAATTCTCGCCGTACATAACCCATCCTTTGTTATCGGGGTTTGACATTCTAAACTCCCAGCGGGTACCCTCTTCATCTTTTATGTCTACGTGATAACCATTTTCATGACCAACATTGTAAGGTTGAAAATTAAACTGGCGGCCCCCAATTTCTTTATTAAACAGGTTACTCATAAATGATAATTTGATTTGTGCTGCTTAAAGATAATCATAGCTTTCGTTATAGCAGCTAACCACACCGGTCTCTTTATCCATTTTTAAATTTATAAAAACGGGTGCTTATTGTTTCACCGAAAAAAAGCCCATAGTTCTTTACTGTTAGTCGCAAACAATTTTTACTTCAGCTTTTATTCATAAATTGATTTTTTTAAGTCATACGGTATTCACCTTCACATTAAAAATTCGATTGCTAAAAAAGTAAACCATTGCCATGGAAAGACGAAATTTTATTAAGAACAGTGCCCTGTTAACAGGAGGCGTAACTATTTTAAACTTCCCGATTTTTGGACGAAATGCACCGAGCAATAAAATTGTTTTAGGTGTAATGGGCCTGAATAGCCGGGGTAATTACCTGGCTTCCAGTTTTTCAAAACTGCCCAATGTAGAAGTGGGTTATTTGTGTGATGTGGAAGATGGAGCATTGAAAAAAGGTTTTGATGCATTAAAGAATGCTATGCGAAAACCAACTGCTGTAAAAGATATAAGGAAGCTGGTTGAGATGAAAGATTTTGATGCACTTGTGATAGCTGCACCCGATCACTGGCATACACCGGCAGCGGTTATGGGCGCCGCCAATGGTAAACATGTGTATGTTGAAAAGCCTTGCGGCCACAACCCCAGGGAAGGTGAAATAATTGTTGACGCCTATCACAAGTATGGCAAGCACATACAAATGGGTAACCAACGCCGCTCTTTCCCCAGCCTGATGACTGCTGTGCAAAAAGTACGGGAAGGCGTAATAGGAGTACCCTACATGGCTAAAGCCTGGTACACCAACAACAGGGCCTCTATAGGAGTAGGAAACATAATTCCTGTACCCTCTACTCTTGATTTTGAATTGTGGCAAGGCCCGGCTCCAAGACAACCCTACAAAGACAACCTGGTGCCTTACAACTGGCATTGGTTCTGGAATTATGGTACCGGCGAGGCCTGCAATAATGGAACCCACGAAATTGATTGTTGTCGCTGGTTCCTTGGTGTTGATTATCCAACCAAAGTGACCTCAACAGGTGGACGTTATGCGTTTAAAGACGATTGGCAAACACCTGACACACAAATTGCTGGTTTTGAATTTGGCGATAAAGCAACCATAACCTGGGAGGGGAGAAGCTGTAATAATTATCCGAACGAAAAGTCAGGTCGCGGCTTTATTATTTATGGCACAAAAGGAACTTTGGTTAACCTGGGTGGTGGCGATTATAAAATCTTCGACACGAAAAATAAGTTGGTGACTGAAGTTAAATCGGAAGTAGAAGCCGATGCCAATAACACGGTAAGCGCAAGCGGCAATATTGAGATGTATCACTTCGACAATTTTATAAAGACCATCAGGGGTGAGGCTAAACTGAATGGCCCTGTTAGTGATGCGTCAAAATCGGTTTTACTTTGCCACCTGGCCAATATTGCGCAGCGCACGGGAGAAACATTGCATTGCGATCCATCTAACGGACACATTTTACATAATAAAGAAGCAATGAAATTGTGGGGCAGAACGTATGAGAAGGGCTGGGAGCCGAAGGTGTAAAATTTATGTTGAATGTTGAATTTTAAATGTTGAATAAATGTAAAAAATTTACGGTAGTCTTTGAGACTACCGTAAATTAAAGCCATGATCTAAGCCACAATCATCATTCAATTATATTTGCAAAGGCAATACTTTAAACAGAAGTATTGCCTTTGTTGTTTCTATACGATTGATGCATACCAGCAGTCTTTGTTCAATTACAACTAACTGCCGGTTTAACTTTGCCACTATTTTTTAGCTTTCAATTAAGCATACAATGAATAACGATAAAAGAGATTTTGATGTAGTGATTATAGGAGGCGGTCCAATTGGGCTGGCTTGTGGACTGGAAGCAAAAAAGGCGGACCTTTCTTATGTGATTTTGGAGAAGGGGCCGCTGGTAAATTCTATCTATAACTACCCCGTAAATATGACGTTCTTCTCAACTTC
>JBBQVY010000088.1:0-17491 GCA_038211085.1 Chitinophagales bacterium
TATGTACGCTATCTTTTTAAATTGATCCATATCGGGCTGGCAAATTAACGGCAAATAGATATGAGTGCCGAAAGTTTAATCAAACAAGTTTTTAGTGTAAAAATTAAAAACGTTTTTTGACAAAGTGAGGTTCCACCGAGGCACATTCAAAAAGTAAAAACAAGGATGGAAGAAAATGGATTAAGCTTCCAGCCGATAATCAGCATAAAAAGATAAAGCTGCTTATGTTCCAATGGAGAAGTTAAATACCACTTTTGAGCCATCTGGTGCAATAGCAAATATTTTAATCATACCATTTTGAGCAGACAGTAAAGCCATACCAATATCTTTCGGGTTGTTAATGGCTCTGCCATTTATAAAAGCTATAATGGTACCCGGGGGGATGCCGGCCTGGTCAAAAAAACCATCCTTAATTACCCTGGTTACCAAAACACCGGTATTTAAATTAAAGCGTTGTTTTATTTCAGGTGTAAGCGGGGCGAAAGTAGCTCCAAGCTTATTATATATTTCTTGAAGGCCTCTGGCTTTATTAGCTTTTGGTTTTTCAGCTTTTGCCACAACTTCGCTGTGCAATGTTGCAGACACAGTAGCGGTAGCTCCTTTGCGTTGGTAGGTTAATTTAATAGTGTCCCCAGGTTTTTGTCTTGCTATTCTTTCAGAAAATTCAGTTGAGGAATTTATTATAATGCCATTTATACTTTGAATAATATCTCCCTCTTTAAGGCCTGCCGCAGCAGCGGCACTTTCATTTTGAACACCGGTTATATAAACGCCTTTTACCGAAGCAGGATTGAGCCCCTGTTGCAAAAAGTACTGATCTTCTGCGGAGGGCGATGGAAAGGAAACACCCAACACACCTCGCTTAACTACCCCAAAGTTTTTTAAATCATCCAAAATCTTTTTTGCCAGGTTTACCGGTATGGCAAAAGCATAGCCGGCATAACTACCGGTTTGCGAAGCTATAGCTGAATTAATGCCTATCAATTCGCCGGTGGTATTAACCAGTGCACCTCCGCTATTACCAGGGTTAATAGCAGCATCGGTTTGGATAAAGGATTCAACAGCCATATTACCTTTGGGCGGTGAATTATTTTGCATGTTATTACTGCCTGGCTGGTTGATAATTCCAATGCTCCTGGCTTTTGCACTTACTATACCAGCAGTAACGGTTGTATTAAGTGAAAGGGGAAAACCTACAGCTAAAACCCATTCGCCAATCTGCACTTTATCAGAATTGCCTAATTTAACTACAGGAAGATTGTTAGCTTCAACTTTTATAAGCGCTAAGTCAGTATTGGGATCACGACCAATCAACTTTGCGGTAAACGTTCGTTTGTCAGGAAGTATAACGTCTATAGCAGATGCGTTTTCAACCACATGATTATTTGTAGCGATAAATCCATCAGGGCTTATAATTACACCTGACCCTGATGCTCCATAATCTGACGAGGCGTTGAAATGAATTTTTATATGCACCACCGCCGGCATCACCATCTTTGACGCCGCTACAAAATTTACATTGCCATTTATAGTATTTCCATTGCTATTTACAGAGTCTATGGCAGCAGCATTTTCTCTTGGCTGGGTCGCACTGTCTCCTATACTGCCACCTTTATCTGCCCTTTGCTTATCGGTACAACTAATGACAAGACTTTGTAGCAATATAATTAAAACTGAAAGCAGTATTGCATGCGACTTATGCATAGTTGGCAGCATTATTACTAATTATAAAGGCAGTTACTAAAGAGAAATAAACCGGCCATAATAGTTTTGAAGATTGGCCTCGTAATCAGTGCTTAAATGTTTAGAAGCATCATATTCCGGGCTGTTTTTAACCTGTTCAACCGAGGCATTTACAGTAACCTCTGAAGTTTCCCAATTTATTTCTTTTATCCAGCCAGGCGATATTATCACCTTCTTGCCGGGAAACCAATTTCCCGTGTCTACTACTAAATATTGTATTGTCCAGTTGCTGTCATCAACTATAAAATCCTCCACATCACCAATCGAATCATCTAATGCGTGAATAGCATAACCCTCCACTTTTTTAGCGCTTCGTAAATGAGGATCACCGCCTGGTTTAGTGTTGGATGAATTTAAATTGTTTTTTACTGCTTCCTCCATAGGCACAGACGACATAGGCATCATCATTCCGGTAGTGCCCAAACCACCAGCCCACATGCCACCTCCCCAGTAGTTTGTCCAGGAGTAATGCGCATACAGATCCATTTCGTGCTGCCGCGAAACAGGCTGGTCTGTGTCTATATCGGGGCTGTTTTTTACTTGCTCTTTTGTGAGGTTAACCGGGAAAGTTTCATTTTCCCAATCACACTCTAAAAGTGCCTCCGTTGATATAAGTACCTTACGGTTTGAAAGCCAATTACCTGTTTCTACAACCAGGTAGCGTATCGTCCACGATACATCGTCAAAATAAAAATCCTTTACTTTCCCTATCTCGCCGTCAGTGGCGCCCATTGTAAAACCCATCAGATTTTCGATAGTTCGCTTCATATTTTATTTTTTAAAGTGGAGTGGATGTTGAAGGCCGCTTAAATTCGTTGCGATCATAAAACTGGTTTTCAGTTTCGCTTTTTTCATTAAAGTGATCTCCTGGTAAGTAGTGAGGTAAAACCATTAACTCATAAGATCTTTCTAAATTATCGCCCTTCTTAAATCTTTTGGTATTTGCAAAAGTGGTATAATCAATTTGATTAGAATGTACCTTCTTATTGTCTTCGTCAAGTGTTACCATTCCTATTGGTATAATTAAATGGCTGTCTCCATCTGCGTTTAAGAATTCGTGAACACCCTCATTCGCAGGAGTTGCGTAGGTTTCATGGCCGGCCTCAATTAAAGCTTTATCAACCTCTACATCAAGATAAACAACGCGTTCAGCCTGTTTGCTAACCAGCAAACTGTCCACTTTGCCTATTGTTCTGTTGTCTGCATCTATTACTTCCCAATCTCTTACATCAGCATACTCGTCGGCAACTTTATAACCAGATAGATCATGTAAATGGTAGAGGTCTTTATTTTTTTCTGTCATAGTTGTAATTTTTAACTCAGTTAACTAATTCATTTTATTAAGCAAGTCAGCTGCTTTGCTGAAAAAAGACTTAACGGCAACCCTTTGGTCAAGGGTTAAAGTTTGGGCATCAATTGCCGCGGCAGCACTTTTAACGTCTGTAGATTCAGTATTCAATGCGGGATATTTTGCCTGTTGCATATTTTGTAAAGCAGTGCTTAATACATCGGCAGCGCCTTTTATTTTATCGGCATGCGTAGTTGACATTGGGTCTTTTGTAATATCGTCAGCGTATTGTTTTGCTTTAGCTATATCGGCTTTTACATCGTAGCCTGCTTCAGTTGCCTTAGCATCTGTTGCATCTGTTAGCTTCGTTAATGCCTCACTGGCAAATGCATGATCGAGGCCCATTGTATTAGTGTCAGAATTGATAAACATAACGTATGCCTTAACAGCGTCATTATTTTCAGTTGTATCTATTTGACTTGTATTAGTTGCTGTTTCTACAGGCTCGTCTTTATCGTTGCGAAAAAAGAAGAACCAGGCTGCGGCAAGCAAACCAAGCACTAATAAAATCCATGGCCAAACCGGCTTTTTCTTTTCTATCTTAATTTCTGTCATAATGAAAATTTTATTTGATTTATGTTGTACGATCCAACAATTATATAAAGGATGTACTAAAAACGATTGGTCCTTAATACTACCTGGGAGCCGGGATATTGAATGTCTGTGTTGTCCTCGGCAGTTATAAATAAGCTTACTGGCTTAAAGGGAGATACTGTTTTTAAAGAGCTTTTAAGCGTTTTTGAAAACAAGCTGCTTGAAGTGTTTAAGCTCCCAATATTTTTTGAACCGTTTTCTGCAGTTTCTATCCAAACTACGTAGGTGCTTTTGGAGGGTTCAAGTCTCTTGGGATCCGCAAGCCGTATTACATTCAAGTCAATACTATAATTGTTGTTGTTATCCTTTTTTACTTTTACTGATCCTTCAGCGGAAGGCACTACAGACGATGTTTGAAACGATATTTTTTTAGAGCAGGATGCAAGGGAGAAAACAAGAAAGAGTGTTATTCCTATTGATAAAATACTTTTTGTTGTCTTTTGTGTAGTTGTTTTCATAATTGTTTTTTATTTTACTAATTATATAGTCATTGTATGCATCAAAGTTTTAAAAAATTAAAAGTTTGATTTTGCGTGAAGATGAGCGCTGAGTTACTTATGTAGATTTCCCCTAACCTGGGGAGAATTATCTAATGAAGCTTTTATAAAATGAATTTCACCCAGGTATTAAATAGTAAGAATTGTACCAAAAACACAAAATGCTGAACTTCAATTATAACTATATAACTGTGTGAAATTAATTACCCATAAACCGGATTATAGTATACACTCTTGCACATGCCTCTTTTGCCTGGTAACATTAAATGGCTAAATAAATACTAAGACCAATTGTATAAGCAAATTCAGTTAGTAAGACAGGTTCGGTAAATGCACATTACGACACAGGTGGTAGCATTCTTGCAGAATAACAATTTCTAAATGAAACAACTTGCCGAAATAATCACCAAATATTTAAGCAGTACGCTTGAAGTAATAGCAGCGGTCGTTGTGGGTATATCCTTACTTAAATTTTTATACAAGTATTTCTTCCACATTCTTAAGCCCAATGAAGGTATAACCAACCAAAATATCCGTATACAATTTGGAAGTGGATTGACTGTAGCATTAGAATTATTATTGGCAGCAGATATACTTGCAACCGCTATTGCCCCTACATGGGATGAGATTGGAAAATTGGCTGCAATAGCCTCGTTACGTACTGCATTAAATTATTTCCTTGAAAGAGAATTGAAAAACAGTGAGGGCGGATCATCAAAGCCATTTACCCAAAAATCACAAAGTGAATAACTACGGACGATCCTCCCTCTTCTCACTCCTTTAAATAATTCCCTCAATGTACTTTGGAGCTTTCCATGCCTGGCATGCCTGCTCAAATGCATAGGCCAAATCAATGATTGTTTTTTCTTTATAAGCACCAGCAATAAATGAGAAACCTACTGGCAAATTATGCACCTGGCCCATAGGCACTGTTATATGCGGATAACCTGCCATGGCAGCCGGTGATGAAAATGAAAATCCACCACCATAATCACCATTTACCAAATCAATACAGCCTGCCGGCCCATTGGTAGAGGCACATATAGCATCCAGGTTATTGTCTTTTATAATGGTATCAATCACGCCTCTTGCACTAATGGTTTTGGCAACAGCTTCCAGGTATTCTTTACTCTTCAGGTCGTCTTTGGCCTGAGAACTTTCTAATATTTCCTGTTTAAAATAAGGCATGGCAGTAGGCTCATGTACCTTGTTGTAAGCAATTACTTCAGCCAGCGATTTTACCGGTGCATTAGCCGTTGAAAGGTATTTGTTCAACCCATCTTTAAATTCAAATTGAAGTACACTGTAACTGGCATTGCGTAGTTCGCGGGTTAACTTTACCAACTCAATTTCTATAACAGTAGCACCCTGGTCTTTTAATATTTTAACGGCGTTACTGGTAAGTGCCAGCACATCAGGATTGCCGCCGGTTAAGCAGGCTTTTTCAATACCTATGCGTTTGCCTTTTAAAGCAGTTGTGCTCAAGCCGGTGGTATAGTCGCTAAGTGCTTTGCCTTTGCTTTGCAGGGTTACTTCATCCACAGCATCAACACCAGCCAGCGCTGCTAAAAATATGGCAGCATCTTTTACATTTCTTGCCATGGGGCCTGCTGTGTCCTGGGTTGCAGATATGGGTATAATACCTGACCTGCTTAACAAACCAACCGTAGGTTTTATACCTACCAATCCGTTAATAGACGATGGACTAACAATGGATCCATTGGTTTCGGTACCGATTGAAACAGCGCATAAACTTGCTGCTGTTGCCGAGCCCGAACCTGCACTCGACCCTGAAGGATTTCGGTTGAGAATATACGGGCAACGGGTTTGCCCTCCCCTGCTGCTCCATGCGCTTGTAGACCGCTCCGATCTAAAATTGGCAAACTCGCTTAAATTGGTTTTGCCCAGCAATACTGCACCCGCATTACGCAACTGGCCAACTATAAAAGCATCTTTTGCAGCTTTATTGCCAACCAACGCCAACGATCCTGCAGTTGTCATCATTTTGTCGCCGGTATTTATATTATCTTTTATTAAAACCGGTATACCATGCATAGGGCCTCTCAGCTTTCCCGCCTTTCTTTCAGCATCCATTTTCTCCGCAATCGCAATGGCATCAGGGTTAATTTCAATTACACTATTAAGCTCCGGGCCATTTTTGTCAATATCTTGTATACGCTTCAGGTACATTTTTGTTATTGACTTACTAGACTGCTCACCCGAGGCCATTTTTTGTTGTAATTCGTCAATGGTAATTTCTTCCAAATTCAAATCTTTCATAAACCATTCAACGCTATTTTCATTAACGCTACTGCCTGCCTGCGCCTTACTTGCAGCTAGTACCATGGCCGGTACAGATATAGAAACAATAGATCCGCTTCTTAAGAATTTCCTTCTGTTCATATTAGTTACAATGTGCTTTAAGGTGGGAGTAATTATGCCAGTCAAGATAAATAAAAACCCCTAACATAAACAAGTTGATTAAGTTTTGTAATACTCAACCTGCTGGCTGAAATAATTGTTTTAAGCCACATGCCGGCGATCTTTTGGTAGAAAAAATGTTTTGTTGAATTTTTAAAGCCCTATCGGGGCGATCTTTTTTTAAATGCCGTTCCTAAGGAACTTTTAATTCAAAACAATAAAACCTTCTACCGAAAGTTCGGCTCTATGAGCCTTGAAAACAGATAATTATCAATTCCGCCAACGGTTTACTTAATTACTTGTTGCAGTAAAAATTTACCGGCCAGGTAAAAGCTAAAGATTGTTGTACAACATTATGGTTTGGGTTTGAAGTAAGGCTGGGTAGCAACCAGCAACTGTATCAGAGCACCTCAACACAAGCAGGGCGAAACAAGTACGATCTTTAGCTATTACTGAAATTAAAATGCGGGGCAGCAATTTTCAATTCTGTTTCATTGTGCAACTGTACTCCTACCCGCAGGGCTTTTAAGCCCGAAATGCCCTGTACGTTTTCCAGGTCGAGCATTTCCAAATTATCGCTAAGCAAACTTTTGCTTTGCAGGTATTGTATATGGTGCAAATATTCCTGTATCTCAGTAGTGTTTGAATATACCAGTGCAATCTTTCCAGGTTGTGTAAGCCGCTCCATCGATCCTTTAATTCTTACTTTATCAATGCGTTTCTTCAAAATCTCGTAACGAATATTATAAGCACCTTCTACATCAAAACGCTTTTCATCTCTTCTAAAAGTTATATCAATGGCATTGCCATGCACCAGTATTAATTGCGTGGTTTGCAGGCATAAGGGTAGCAATTGGCAGGTTGCATGGTTTAGTCGCGTAATGTGCGCCATGGAACTTATTTGCCATGCCCGCAGGTTGCGCAGGTATAAGGCATTAAATGGTTTGTCGGGTGCAATGGAGTTGCCAATATAAATGTTGTATTCCACACCATCGGTTCTGTACTTTTCAAAATAAAAGGGATACACCTTCTGCAGGGTGTTAATTTCTTTTTCAAAATACTCAATCATGTTTTTATTTATGGCCTGCACACTCTCCTCGTAATCCCTGTGATTTTTATGAAAGTCGCCTGTAGCTATATTGGTATGCTGCATATAATTCTCTACCAGTTGTTTAAACTCATTATCGGTTGCGGCAATGTGTTCAAACAAAACATATACTTCCTTTTCAAAAAAATCTGTCATATTCAATTCGTCCTGGCTGGTTACCAGGTCTGTTATCGACTCCAAAAACTGTTCGCATTTATAAGAGATGGTTTCAATAAGCGACAAGGGAGCTTTAGTGGTAGCCTTTTGAAGTATACGCCGCGTTTGGCGTAATTGCTCCAGGTAATCGTTTTTAGATGCCCGGTTTCTTTCAATAGAAGAATCCCTTATATCTACTGCCGCATATAATGGGTATACGTTCTCGAACACAATGTTTTTAATTGCCTGGTTACCGGTGTTACTATTTTGTTCTACCAGGTATTCCCAGGCTATTTCATTAAACTTCCACTCCACCGATTGCTGTAACGGGGTAAACTTTTCTTTTACCAGGCGTTCAATACGTGCATTAAACATTTCAAGCATGTAGTTAATAAGGTCGGTAATTAACGGTAATGCAGGCCGCAGGCAATTAATGGTAGACTGATTAATGAATTTATCCTCTGGCGAACCCATTTCAAACATACCTATCAACCCGGCTCTTGACTTTATAGGATGTACCAGAAGGCTATAGATATTACTTTCCTGCAGACCCCGCAGGTAGGGTTTGGATTGTACCATTTCATCGTTAATAGATGTGTAAATAGTTGGCAGCGATGAGCCGGATACCTGCTCGTACACATTGCTGATAGACAAACCATTTTCAAGCCCCTTTTCTTCGTTGGGTATACCTACACAACTGGTAATGAAAGAACGGTCGTACACCACCTTACCATTGATTTTAAAGAAGGGAGTAATGCCAATCTTTATTCTTGAATCGTTCACCAGTTCTCCAATAGCCATTTCAACATCTCGCAACGTTTGCTCCATTTGACTGGTATGCATGGTTAATACGGCACTTTTCAACTGGTTGATCGCCATCTCTTCACTAACGTCTTCTGCTATTAGCATACAAAACCCTTCAAGCCTAAAACTTTGCGAAGGAAATGCGGCAAACAGTTCCATAAATTCATGATCGTCCACCCGTAGCAGGTGTATCCAATCCTCGTTAAATTCAGGTAACAGGCCAGTGGTATGCACATCAACAAAACGGCTGTCTATATTTATTTGATAATGACGCAGGGTATGGTTTTCCTTATGGGTAACCTGCTTTATCATCTTAATGCTTAGATCCGTCTTTAGCTGGTAACGGCGTTCCAATACTGTTCTTACAAAATAGCGAAGGTTGGCTATAGCATCATCAATGGTATTGAATTCAATATTCTCGTCAATAAAAATTTCCTTGAACTTTTTGGTGTAATAAAACAGGCTGCTGGGTTGCAAAAAAGCGAGGGCCATAGGTACTTCATCTGAGTTAGATGCCAATGGAAGCAACGACATGCGTAACAATTGAACCAGTTCGTCGTGATCCTCTAAAACAGAATAATCAGTAAAAGGAAATGATAGTTTAGGATGTTGCTCAAACTTTTTTACGAGATAGCGATAAAATTTTTCCCTAATATCATGCGACTTATCCTGCTTCTGTTTTAAAAAACGGATAAAGGGAGCGAAGGAGTTGTCGAAGGTAAAATATTGTGCGGTAAGTGCTTCCTCACCCACCTGGCTATAAATCTTCATTTTAAATTTTTTAACTGGGCAGACATGCCAACAGCGCATTGGGCCCAACCTTACCTTTTACAGTATCACTACATTAAAGTGTTACTTGCAATTGGTTAGTTAAGTAAATATTACTCTAAATTAAAATGGCTTTATATAATTACCAAGCTTTGGGTATAGGTGGCTCTAAGCCTTAATAACAGGCTGTAACTTGGTATTAATGGAGACAGGTGATTGTTAAAGAGGTTCAGATGCTTTTTCTACCAGCTTTTCTGAAACGGCAGGTTTACGTTTGCGGGGCCAAATTTGCCCCTTATGCCTCGTAGGTACCGTATCACCAAGCAACTTGCCCCACGGCTTCATATCATCAACCCTGTCGAATATAATTTTTAAGATTGCTACAAAAGGAATGGAAAGAAACATGCCCGATACACCCCATAAAGCGCCTCCCAATAAAACCACCACTATAGATACAAGGGCATTTATTTGAACTTTAGACGAAACTATTTTTGGTATTAAAAAGTTGTTATCAATAAACTGGATGACAGCATAAGCAATTAAAATACCAAGCTGTGTTGAATAACCATCTTTGGTTACCGTAGCCATTAATACCGGCAAGGCTATAGCAATAATACCACCAATGTAGGGCAGCATATTAAGCAATGCCCCAATAACACCCAGCAAAATTGCATAAGGCACCCCCAAAATTAAGAGGGCTACTGAATTCATAATTGCCACTATCAAAGCTTCGAGCAATAAACCTACCATGTAACTCTGTATTGCACTTTTGGTTTGTGTTAATATTTCAGCAACCTTTTTAGAATTTTCTTCGGCAAAAACCTCGTATAAAAAATTTAGAATGAGTGTTTTGTAAAACAAGAATAAAAAGATGTACACCGGCACTATAAATACTACTGTTAAAGTACCCAATGCAGTGCCTATAGTAGTGCCAACCAAAGATTTGCTACTGTCTAATGCTTCGTTTACCAGCGTAATTTGTTTATTGATAGACATGCCAAATTTAGCCTGGACCCATTGTTGTAAACCTGAGAGTATGCTGCTAAACTTTTGTTTGAGCAAACCAAAGTTTTCTCCAAATCCCACAATTTGCGACGATAAGAAATATAAGATGCCCCCAAATACGGCAAAAGCAATAAGCATGGCCAGGCTAATGCCCACAACTTTTTTAATACCGTAAGCATTAAACCTGTTAACCAGGGGATTTAATAAAACAGCTATAATTAGTGAAAAAGCAAAGGGTACCAGTACGTCCCTGAGAGTTAGTAAAACAAAAGTAAATAGTACCAGTCCAAATAAAATAACAGTGGTCTTAAAATAAAAAGGGTATTGCTTTTCTTGCATTGCAGCGGGTTGAAATAAAACAGGTTAAAAAAACATGCCATCAAAACAGATGGATACTACACAAAGTTTGCACAGCTTTAATCTCTAGAGAAGGCTCGAATTTTTATCCCGAAAGCACATTAAAGGGAGAATATTTTCACCTGAAGTTTTGGGGATGAATGAAACCTGCCCTCACCTTGGTTACAGTAAGGGCAGGTTTTAATTAAAATGGTATAAAAGCAAACAGTTACTAAGTGCTTAATCAGGTAATAAATTTTACAAATATGCTATTGAAGAAGAAAACAAGTTGAAAGGCAACGCTGCTACCCTATTACTTTTTTTTCTTTTTCTTTTTAGTAAATAAAATTGCCCCTGCAAAGAACATAAAAATGGCCATGATGAAAAGAACCACTTTCTGTATGGTTATATTAGTTGAAGGCATAATGGATATTTTAGGATCGTAGGTTTTTGGGTCTCCGCCTGATTTGGGTATCCATTTTATGTAATAATGGTATTCGGAGTAGTCGGGTGCGCTATTGCTTACTACTGCACTCCAGTTTGTTGATGAGCCCAACCTATGTGGAGCGGTAGAAAAAATATTGGTACTTGGCGGATAAGGTGGCGACGGTTTCATCGCAATTTCAACAATAGATGCTACGCCACAATCCTTTCCTAGTTTCCAAACTATAGTTTCCTTTTTCTTCGCATGAGTATGTCCGTGATCGTCTAAAGTAAGCTCTCCTGTACTGGAATTACTTCTGGTAATAGTAATGTTTGCCATGTTATTTTTTTTATTGAATGATAATAACTCATTCCAAAATAATTAAGATTGAAGAAAGATGCAAGTACTTTATACTATTGTTTAGAGGATAAGCGAGGAACAAAGAAAGGAATGCGCTGTCATCGTAATATGTTCGAAATTATGCACCCCGAAGTGGTTTAACCTACGCTTCTGAAAAAATTGAATTGGCATTTGATTGTATTTCTACAAAATAAGTTTTGTCAAACAAACAGACTACCGCAACAACATAAACGTGCCCTTCATCTCTTTTTTACCATTAGTGAACTTTATGACGTATACATAAGCACCCGGCGGTTGAGGCAGGCCCTTGTAGCTTCCATTCCAATCAACTGTTGTGCCTTTTGTTTTATATAACGTTTGCCCGTACCTGTTATATACGAACACCGTGGCATTTAGTACCGGGTCTAAAAAGGGAATGCGCCAATGATCATTCAGTCCATCGTTATTGGGGGTAAATGCTGTGGGTACAAAAATTCCCTCCACCACTTTTATAAAAACAGCATCCTGTTGTTTGCAGCCATAACTGTTTTGTGCATATGATGTGTACGTTGTATTTACCAAAGGTGAAGCAACAGGTGACTCTATATGAGCATCGCTTAAACCCGCGGCAGGCTTCCATTCTATACTTAACCTGTGCCCCTGTGTTGTTGCATTTAAATGAAGAGTATCTCCTGCAAAAATTGTACGATCAACCCCTGCATCTACTACAGGTTTAGCATGCACCTGCACCTGCAAATTGTGCGAAGCTGTACGGCATTTTATATTAGGTGCACCATTTTGCTCACTCACTGCCAGCCTGTACAAATACGTACCCACGCCTGTGGGTTTGCGTACATAGAAAGCAGTGTTAGCGCCTGCAACATCCTGCCACGAGGCACCAATGTTTGTACTTATCTGCCACTGGTATACGGGGTTTGTATAAGCTGCTGCGGCATCGCCGGTAAAAGTGTATAAACTGCTGTCGCCTTCGCACACATCAACTGTATCGCCGTGGCTGGTAATTGAGGCCTGAATAATGGGCCCACATGGCCTGAAGGTTATATCATCCAGCGCAAGATCGTTGCCCTCTCCGCCTTGCGCACGGTTGGTCATACGTAACACCACCGCAGATATACCTGGCGGTGTAGTAAAATAAAAACCATATTGCCGCCATTTAATTTGGTCTTCAACAGGTATAGATCCTGTATTGTATTTCTGCAATACAACCCCATTTGTTGTCTCCACCGAAAAATCGATATCGGGCCGTATGCCCTGTATAACCTTCTTCATATTTAGCATCCAGGCAGCAAACTCGTAAGTAGTGTTGGCACAAAGACTGGTTACCGTATCAACATAAAAATCACCCGGTTCAAAGGAGGCATCTACCAACATAAAATAACCATTGGGGTTACCGGTATGATCACTTTGTAAAACATGCCAGCCATAATTGCATTCAATCCCTTTGTTAACTACGGTATAAAAACCATTTACCGGGCAGGCATCGTAGGCATATTTATAATTGGTGGTGGTTACAGGTAAGGGCTGGCCAGGATTTGAGCCATACCCAAAAGTTATGTTTACTGTAGGATCGCCCAGGCTGCCATTGCACAACTGGCTGTTTCCTACATAAGAAAAACAAACAAGCAACAATACACAACCAACAATACGACTCAAACAATTAGACAATTCAATTAATTTAATGACAATGGTTTCCTATTGTATCCATCAACTTTGTAAATAGCTATGAAGATATTCGCTTTTAGGTGAAGTATGTCTGTATGGTTTATGCTTGCTGCCTGTTATTTTTTAGCCTGCTTACCTTATTTTAAATAACGTACAGGCTGTTTAAAAAAATATGGTAACACTTGCCCTTGCAAAAAATGGCGTTCCCGGGGTGAAGTGAATTTCTGAAACAGGTGCGGGTTCACTTTGCAACCTGCTTTCTGTATCAAATTGTGTTTCCTTCCATTTTACATTTAACAGGTTTTGAATGGCTAATCCAGCTTCCCATTTTTTCTTTGTGTAATTGATGGCTGCATCTGTTACAAAATACCCTTTTGCAACAATACTATTGTCTTCATTGGCTGGCCTGTCGCCCATGAAGCGATAGCGTAAACTGCCGTTAAATCCATACTGCTTTCTATAAGTTAAACCACCTACACTTGATACTCTTGGAGCCAATGGTAAATAGCTGTCTGATTTATTAATGCCCTTTGCTCTTGGATTTGCAAGACTTACATCTACATCAGCGTAAAGGTTTTTGGTCACTTCATATCTTACTGACAAGTCGAAACCGTATCGCTTTGTTTGCCCACCGGGTTCTACAACGCCTTCATCACCTACATACACAAACTCCTGGTCGAGCCATAAATACCATAAAGCAGCTTGAAGCACAATTTTCTTACCGGGTTTAAAAATGCCTCCCAGGTCTGTTCCATAAGCCGGTGGTAAAACTTTCCTGCCGTTTTGTTGTACTGCTACCCTTGTATCGTTGCTGTGAAATCCCCTGCCATTGTAGAGGTACAATTGAACTTTTTCACTTGCTTTGTAATTGAAGTTTAATTTAGGACTAACGATTGTTGAACTGGATTTTAGTACATCGGAAACCAGCTTATCTGTATAGCGGTTGGTAAAATAATCAGCTCTTAATGCTGCGGTTATATCCAGCTTTTTTGATACAGAAATCCGCTGCGACCAATAAGCGCCTGTGTTCAATTCATTAATATCGCCCAGCATAATTCTTTCGGTAACCAGTGTTCTGTTTTTTGTTCGCGTAAGCTCAATATCATTTACATCATCGTATCGTACCTGAACTCCTGCCTTTGTTTCTGTTTTAATGCTGCCTACGAAAAATTCCTTGCTATAAGATCCATTGTAACCAAAGATATTCCTGCCTTCTTTTTGTCTAATCTGGTCGCCGTTTATAGGGTCTTCTTTAAAAAATGTAAAGTTTGAATACAGCTCAAATTTGTACTTACTGTAATAAAACTGGTTGCGAATTACTGCTCCGTTACTAAGGTTGCTTAACAGTTCTACATTAGCATTATACCTTGATGTTTTGCCTCCTTCTGTATTATCAATTGCACCATAAAAACCCACCAATCCACTTTCTACGGCTCTGTCTGGTATTTGCCCTGAAGCATTCCATTTACTTGTAAAGCCTGTAAGGGTTGTGGTTAAGGTGCTGTTGTTGCTGATGCTGCCGTGATATTTTAATGTGCCATTGAAGCGGCTAAAATCTTGCGAACTTTCAAAAAAACCTTTCGTGAATGAACCTTCGCCGGCAAAGTATAAACTTTGGTTTCTCCTGTCGCCATTAGGTTTTATCAGGTTTATACCTGTAACTCCACGGTACGTATTAAACTGCCCTCCTTCAACTTTTAAAAAGTTGTTTTCTAAATAGTCTTTTGTTTTAAATTCCACAAAACCAGCTGTAGTAAAGTTTCCTTTATCGGCAAAATAGGGTCCTTTATTAAAGTTTACTTTGTCAATTAGTTCAGGTATCACCCAATGTAAATCTGCATATCCTTGCCCGTGTGCATGGCTCACCATATTTACAGGCATTCCATCAACGGTTAAGTTTATGTCTGTTCCATGGTCTAAATCAAAACCTCTTAAAAATATTTGCTCTGCCTTACCACCACCTGCATGTTGACCTATAAACAATCCCGGGACCATCCGTAATACTTCCTGCGAATTGTTGATGGGACGCAAATGAATGTCAAGGTCGCTAATGGTTTTAAAAATGCCGTTGTTTGCTGCTGCCCTCACTTTTACTTCTTCTAAACTGGAAACTTTAGTGTCCAGGTAAATGATTGAAAGCTTTTCAGAAATTGAAAGCGATGATACATCTATTGTCTTTGGTTCAAATCCAATACTTGTTATTAGTAGCCTGGTGGTTGAGGACGGTAATGTTTTACAACTTATAAAACCATTTTCATCTGAAGATGCATTGAAAGTAAAATCATCGCTTTGAATGGTAGCATCCTGAACAGGAACTTTTGAAGATGCGTTTACAATATACATTCCTTTAAGACCATTTTGAGCAGAGGAAATTTCGCCTGATAATACTACCAGGAACGATAACAAAAAGTATTTGAATCTCTTTGTAAAAAAATACATGAGTATATAATTTTAGATACTATAAAATGTAAGGACCAATAATAGTTGTACGAAAGCACAACATGGATTACAGGATGTAACCGGAATAAAAATGTGCAATTAACAAGGCCTGGGTGGATTAAAAGGCTTGTTTACAGAGCCAGTACAAACGTTGCAGGTGATTGTTGCAAAGTTTTGTTTACCCGCTAATGGTTGAGGAATGATATAGTCGTTTTGTACAGCTATATGTACGGGTGCAGGTTCAGAAGTTTTTGTGGATGTATGCTTATTGGTGTGGCTATTTTCTGAATTACTTTCAGCTACATCTTTATAAAGGTGATGGTTGCCATACACCATATGAACCTGTATTTGGTGTTGAATAGGATTAAATTCATGTTCGTACCAATCAGTTGCTATAG
Source organism: Chitinophagales bacterium (assembly GCA_038211085.1). GTDB lineage: Bacteria > Bacteroidota > Bacteroidia > Chitinophagales > Chitinophagaceae > Segetibacter. The sequence goes on from JBBQVY010000088.1 coordinate 16,043, forward strand.
GTAATAATGGCTGCAGCATTACAGTTATGTAAAGTAACATAAGGTAGTATGCTGATGGATGCTTCAAAATGTTTGGTGCGCTATTACTGTTAGTTGATAACTTAATTACGTAAGTTAAAACATTGTGGATTTCATTCTGTGGGTTCAGCCTCGCTCCATCGGTGGTTTCGGCTACGCTCAACCACCGATGGAGACGTTGCCTAGCGGCATAACCGTTGCCTGAGCGGAGCCGAAGGCAACATGGGTGGTTTCGGCTCCGCTCAACCACCGATGGAGACGTTGCCTGAGCATAATTACCGTTGCCTGAGCGTAGCCGAAGGCAACATGGGTGGTTTCGGCTCCGCTCAACCACCGATGGAGACGTTGCCTGAGCGTAGCCGAAGGCAACGGTAATTATGCCTCTACAACCATCTTACCGGTATTTTCTCCTTGAAACAAACCCAGTAATGCCTTTGGCAGATTTTCAAAACCATGTTCAATGGTTTCGGTGAATTTTAATTTGTCTTCTTTTACCCATGCTGCCAGCTTCTTAATGCCTTCAGCAAACCGTGCCTGGTAATTGCTTACAATAAAACCCTGCATCAAAACACTCCTCGTAAGCAACATGGGCTGTAATCTTGGACCCATTGGTGTTTCGGTACTGTTGTATAAAGAAATTTGTCCGCACAATGGTATTCTTGCATGAAAATTAATGTTCCTTATGACCGCATCTGAAATGTCGCCACCCACGTTATCAAAGTAAACATCCACACCTTTGGGACAAGCTTCTTTAATGGCTTTATTGATATCTGTTGTAGTCTTATAATTGATGCCATCATCAAAACCAAACTCATCAGTAAGCAACTTTATCTTTTCATCAGAACCGGCAATACCCACTACGTGGCAACCGTGTATTTTAGCAATCTGCCCTACCACAACGCCTACTGCACCTGCGGCACCTGACACAACTACTGTTTCGCCAGCTTTCGGCTTGCCTATATCCATTAAACCAAAGTATGCGGTCAGTCCGGTCATGCCGAGTATACCCAGGTAATAACTTGCCGGGGCAAGGGTGGTATCAATCTTCGTTAGTTCTTTTTCAGTTGCAATAAAACTTTTCCGCCAGGGAAACATGCCCACTACCACATCGCCTGTTTTATAATTACCTGATTTACTTTCTACAACTTTGGCCACAACACCTCCTTGTATGGGCTGGTCAATTTGAAAAGGAGGTGTATAAGATTTGGCATCATTCATTCGCCCACGCATATATGGGTCCACAGAATAGTACATGCCCTGTAATAATATTTCTCCCTCCTTCAATTCCGGAAGATCAACATCTTCCATACGAAAGTTATCATGGGTTGGTACACCTGAAGGGCGGGATGCCAATACAATTTGTTTGGTTGTCATGTTTTGATTTTAGGGTTAGAAATGTGGTTTCGGCTCCGCTCAACCACCGATAACGCC
>JBBQVY010000089.1:0-17472 GCA_038211085.1 Chitinophagales bacterium
GGGCTTTCTTGATGTGGTAATGAATAAAAAAGCATCTGTTGTTCGGGTGTATTTACCAGCTGATGCGAATTGTTTACTATCGGTGATGGATCACTGTTTTCGCAGCAGGCAGTATGTAAATGTGATAGTTGCTGGTAAACATCCTGCACCACAGTGGCTTTCTGTGGAAGAAGCTATTGTTCATTGCACGAAAGGTATAGGAATTTGGGAATGGGCAAGCAGTGATAAAGCTGTAGAACCAGATGTAGTGATGGCTTGTGCCGGTGATGTACCTACTCTGGAAACACTCGCTGCTGTTTCAATCTTAAAAGACAAATTACCTGACCTAAAAGTTCGTGTAGTGAATGTAGTAGATCTTATGAAATTACAACCCGAAACAGAACACCCGCATGGTTTAAGCGATGCAGATTTTGATTCATTATTCACAAAAAGCAAACCGATAATTTTTGCATTTCACGGGTACCCCTGGCTTATTCATCGACTAACCTACAGACGCACCAACCACAGCAATATTCATGTGCGGGGGTATAAAGAAGAAGGCACCATCACCACCGCTTTTGATATGACGGTACTTAACGACCTTGACCGCTTTCATTTAGTAATGGATACACTTGTTAGGTTACCACAATTAAATGATACAACTGCTTACCTGAAACAGGAAATGCAGGATAAGCTTATTGAACATAAAAATTATATCCGGAAGCATGGGATGGACATGCCGGAAATAAGAGACTGGAAATGGAACCAAAAGAAAACGTAGAAAAAGGAACTACAAACCATTTGGAAAAAATAGCTATTAAACGTATTTCCTCTATTTATGGGCAATTTTGCCTGATAAAACGATTGCAGCTTTTGCCGACCATGTCAGTATAAAAAAAGATGCCATTGAGCAAGAGCTTTAAGAGGCTGATAAATTGTTTGGCGAACTAAAAGAAACAGGTATTGATATATCATTTATAACGCAGCAATTAGAAAACGAAGGCATACAAAAATTTACTCAATCTTATAATAAATTGATCAGTAACCTCGCAGATAAAAGAATGAAATTCTTAAGAGACGAAGCATAGCCGCAACAGATAAATTGCGAGAGAATTATTTAAAAAAAATAAAACACTAAAAATGAAAAAGAACAACATGACCGGTTCACCCGAAATTAAGAAGCCTTTAAAAGACGCATCTGCTACATCTCCTAAAAAAGATGCACAGGGACGCCCAAATTCAAGCTTCCCTCAGGAATATGAAGAACAGCTAAATACGGACATCCGTATGAAACCTCAACCTTTCGTTAAGCCTAAAAAGATTGGTAGTTAAAAGAGGGCTAAAAGCAATCGGGAAATATCAGCCGGGCTTTTTCTAAGCTGATTACTGATCAAACTTAATTTGTTTGTTAAGTTGAAAACCCTCTGGTTCCTTAATTCTACTAATATTTTCCATAATTCTGTAATTTTTTAACAAAATCCGGATATAACTTTGCATAACGATAATACTTATTATTCAGAGGATTGCACTATTTTTATAAGAACTAAATGACAAAACATATATCCATAAAGTTAAAAGCAGCCTTGCTGTTGATTGTGTTCTCTCTGAATACAGTTATCGGTTTTGCTTGCGCTATAGGTGTAGATATGAGTTTTAATACAACTCATCATCACGATGAAGATACTGCTATTGAAACTTCAGTTCATCAACATGCTGATGGTAAAAAACATGAGCACCATCATGATTCCAAAGAAGGTTCAGAAAAAGCCGGTTGCTGTAACGACAGTTTAATAAAATTTCAAAACTTAGATAAAAGCCTCAATCAGACCGGGAATGTAGTTATCAATGTTCCCGTATTTGTTGCACTGCTTAGCAGCTACTTTGGTATTGAAATTTTTAAACAAACACATGTTTTTAATCAGAAATATATTTTTGATTTTTTTCATCCCCCACCTCCTGATATCCGCATATTAATCCAGAGTTTCCAGATTTAATGTGATTTAATGTTTTGTATTACAGCACGACCTCTTTGTCATGCCTGTAATTATTCTATTATTCAAATATTAAATCAAATAAAATGAAAAAGATATTTTTTATAGTTGCTTTTCTTACAACTATAACTACACAGTATTCCTTTGCACAGGATAACACAAAAACAACTTCCCTTACTCAGTTACTCAGTTCTTATTATGGCATCAAAAATGCGTTGGTTAGCAGTGATGCAAAAGCTGCCGCTACTAATGCTGGTGAGCTTTTAAAAGCCATTAATGGCATTGATATGAAAATCTTATCAGAGACTGATATGAACGCATTTATGCCCTTGCAGGAGAAGCTGGCTTTTGATGCCAAACACATTTCAGAAAATAACGGTATTGCAGAGCAAAGGGAACTTTTCTCGTCCTTATCTAACAACATATATAAGTTGGCAAAGGCAGTTAAATTATCTGCTGACCCTGTATACCAGGCATATTGCCCAATGAAAAAGATGTATTGGCTAAGCAGCGAAGCGGCAATCAAAAACCCTTACTATGGAAAGGCGATGCTTACCTGCGGCAAAGTAACAGAAACCATAAAATAATCATTTAATTAACAGGATAGCCACAGGTTGCTTGCAGCTTGAGGCTTACCTGTTTATAATATTTACTAAAAACTAAAACAAAAGGAATGAAAAATTTAATTCTTGGAATAGCAATGCTGACAACGGTTCTAGCAGCATGTAATAATTCAACATCAGACAAAAAAGACAATTCAACTAGTAATGCACAATCAACAAATACTCCTGTTGATACATCGGCTAAACCAGTAACGGCAACTACAGCAATTACAGGCACAGCATCTGTCACGGAAATACTAAGCTGTTATTTGAAAATGAAAAATGCCTTTGCAAAAGATAACGATAAAGATGCTGCTGCCGCCGGAAATGAATTGGTTAAGACATTGACCAGTTTCAATAAAGCTGCATTAACTACAGACCAGGCAAAAATTTACAATGATATAGAAGATGATGCCAGGGAACATGCAGAACATATTGGTTCAAATGGAGGTAATATTAAACATCAAAGGGAGCATTTTGATATGTTGAGCAAAGACATTTACCAATTGGTAAAAACATTCGGTGGCGGTCAAAAACTATATTATGACCATTGCCCCATGTACAATGATGGCAAAGGTGCAAACTGGATTAGCGAAACAAAAGAAATTTCCAACCCCTATTTAGGAAAATCGATGCCAAGCTGTGGCACTGTAAAAGAAGAAATAAAATAAACATCAATTAAGCGAAAAATAGAGCATGCATGAAGCGGTTTAAAAAAATCATTTTGACTTTGTTGGTAATATTTATTGCACTTCAATTTGTACAGCCTGCCCGTAATGAAAACGGGCAGGTTATGCCAACTGATATTGAAAAGACTGTTTCTGTACCAGCCAATGTTTCACGCATATTGAAAACGTCGTGCTATGATTGCCATAGCAATAACACGCATTATCCATGGTATTCTTTTATTCAACCAGGAGCGTGGTTGATGGCATCACACATAAAAGACGGGAAGGACATGCTAAACTTCAGCCAGTTTGGCGACTTGTCTAACCGTAAGCAACAAAGCAAATTACAGGGAATAATAAACCAGGTAAAAGATGGTGAAATGCCAATATCATCCTATAAAATTATTCATACAAATGCAGTTTTAACGCCTGCGCAAAAAACTATTTTAATCAATTGGGCAGCTTCAGCAAAAGACAGTCTTTCATTAAAAGATTAAACCATTAATATGAAAAAGATAATCGTTGCAATATGTATTCTAACTGCCTCTCTGCATTCCTTTGCACAAGGCATAAATGAAGATGCAGCTAAAGTTGTATTAAAGCAATATAAAGATGCAGTAGAAAAATTAGATGTTACCGGAAGCGAAAAACTGTTTACAACTGATTCCCAAATTTTTGAGTCTGGCGGTAGTGAAGGTAACTATGCACATTATTTAGTGCACCATTTAGGCCCCGAATTTAAAGAGTTTAAATCTTTTAAATACAACGATTATAAAGTGGATGTAACAGTTGATGGCAACTATGCTTTTGCAACGGAAACCTATACCTATGTAATCGTAGTAGCAAAAGATAATGCTGAAGTAAAACGCAAAGGCGTTTCAACATCAGTATTAAGAAAGATAAAAGACGAATGGAAAATTATGGTTAGCCATAACTCATCAAGAAAATAAAAAGAAATCAATGAAAAAAATAGCTCTATTAACAGCAATACTTTTAGTTGCTACGTTTGCATTTGCTCAGCATGACATGAAGGCAATGACTGGCATGGATACAGAAAAAACAGTAAACAAACAACCGGCGCAACCTGTGTTTTATACCTGTGTCATGCATCCCGAAATCCATTCCCCCAAACCGGGGAATTGCCCCAAGTGCGGAATGAAATTAGTTAAGGAAAAAACAAAGGCAAAAGTTCCTCCGGTAAAAAAAGAAATGCCTGCCTTGTCTTCAGACAGGGATATGCCCATGCCTAAAGACACGGCAAAGCATCAACATGATATTGTAAACATGCAAATGGACACCATGCCAAAAGTAGTACCACAAGCCTCTGCTTACACTTGTGTAATGCACCCTGAAATACATTCAACCAAGCCAGGTAACTGCCCTAAGTGCGGAATGAAATTGGTTAAAGAGAAACAAAAAGAAACCCCAGAAATGGACATGCCCATGCCAAAAAATACGGCAACTGGAAGCGATCATGATCATATGCAAGGCATGAATATGGGATCTAAGTCTGTATTGAATGATTTTGGATATAAAATAATAGAAAGCAACCAGCCTCCAAGAACGGTTCGTTACGATTTGTACATAAGGGATACTATTGTAAATTTTGCCGGAAAAAATAAAAGGGCTATTGCTGTAAATGGGCAAATTCCCATGCCTACACTTACTTTTACCGAAGGTGACACAGCAGAAATTTATGTACACAATGAGCTGAACGAAGAAACATCACTGCATTGGCACGGCTTATTTTTGCCCAATCAATACGATGGTGTGCCCAATCTTACCCAAATGCCTATCAAGGCAGGTGCAATACATTTATACAAATTCCCTATTATACAGCATGGTACACATTGGTATCATAGCCACACTGGTTTGCAGGAGCAAATTGGGATGTACGGTTCTTTTATTATGAACAAAAGAAATGAAACAAGCATACCTACAATACCAATCATTTTAAGCGAATGGACAAATATGAACCCGAAAGAAGTGCATCGCAGCCTGCACAATGCCACGGATTGGTTTGCCATAAAAAAAGGAACTACACAGAGCTATGCCGAAGCTATAAAAAGTGGGCATTTAAAAACCAAACTTACCAACGAATGGAAACGCATGAATGCCATGGATGTAAGTGATGTGTATTATGACAAGTTTTTTATTAATGGCAAAAGCGAAAGCCAGCAACCGCAATTTAAAGCCGGTGATAAAGTAAGGTTACGTATCGCCAACGGCGGGGCTTCCTCTTATTTTTGGCTCACTTATTCAGGAGGAAAAATTACTGTTGTAGCTACTGATGGTAACGATGTAGAACCGGTAGAAGTTGACAGGCTGATTATTGCCGTATCTGAAACCTATGATGTGGTAGTAACAATACCCGAAAACAAAAGCTACGAATTTTTAGTTACGCCGGAAGACAGAACTAAATATGCATCACTATGGTTGGGCAGCGGAGAAAAAGTAGCAGCAACAAAATTGCCCAAACTAAAATATTTTCCAGGTATGAAGATGATGAATGACATGATGGCGATGAATGGCGATTTATTACCAATGGATGGTATGCAAATGACTAACCAGATTATGGATATGAACCAGGTAATGTATCCTGAAATAACAGGCGAAGAAAAAACCAGCAAGCAAAAGAAAATGGAAGAAATGAAGAACACGGAGAACGATAAACCGGACAGTATGAATGGAATGAATATGGATAAACCAAAAAAAGATAACATGGCTGGGCATGATATGCAAATGCCCAACAACAACAGTATGGCCGGGATGAATATGGCTCCAGAAGAAACGGATATTGTTACCCTGAACTACACCATGTTAAAAGCCCCTAAAAAAACAACTTTGCGTGAAGGCCCGGTTAAAGAGTTAAAATTTAATCTTACAGGGAATATGAACCGCTATGTGTGGAGCTTAGATAATAAAGTAGTTTCTGAAGCTGATAAAATTTTAATAAAAAAGGGTGAGAATGTACGAATCATTTTATACAATAATTCTATGATGCGCCACCCTATGCACCTGCACGGGCACGACTTTAGATTGCTAAATGGGCAAGGCGATTATGCTCCCATGAAGAACATTATAGACATTATGCCCATGGAGCTCGATACTTTTGAATTTGCTGCTACAGAAAGTGGCGACTGGTTTTTTCATTGTCATATTCTCTACCACATGATGAGTGGCATGGGCAGGGTTTTTAGTTATGAAAATAGCCCGCCCAATCCTGAAATACCCAACCCCAAATTAGCACAACGCAAATTATTTGCTGATGATAGAAAAATGCACATAATGGCGAAAGTGGGCATTGAAAGTAACGGTAGCGATGGCATGGCAATGTTTGCAAATACAAGGTGGAAGGTAAGCACATTATGGCACCTGGGCTTTCACAGTGAACATGGTTATGAAAGCGAAACAATGGTAGGAAGATACTTAGGTAAAATGCAATGGCTTTACCCATATATTGGGTTTGATTATCATTATAAAACAGAAGGAGCATTTGCAAAAAATATATTTGATTTACACGGCACTCAAAAAAACATATTTGGCAGTGAAGCAAAAAATTGGTTTGGGCAGGTAAGTAATAAAGATAAACGACATACAATAGTTGCAGGTATTGCCTATACGTTACCAACCCTGACAGTTGCAGATTTTAGAATTGACGGAAATGGAAAACTTCGTTTTCAATTATCAAGAGAAGATATTCCGATAACACCAAGGCTTCGGTTTGCATGGATGATAAATACAGATAAAGAATACATGGCGGGGTTTAGGTACATCGCCACAAAATATATTTCGGTATCAACGCATTGGGATAGCGATATGGGTGTTGGTGCCGGGATAACCCTAACATATTAACGTACAAAAATAAATCATTCTTAACAACAAAACGTTTAGGTAACAATCATTGAACACTATTAAAGATTGCGGGCAAATTAAAAATCTATTGAACTGAGATAGTATGCTTATTTATATTAACTGGAATATTAATCCTGAAATCTTCCGGATTGGAGGTTTTGCACTCAGATATTATTCATTGATGTTTGGTGCGGCTTTTATTTTCAGCTATTTTATTCTTACTAAAATATTCACTAATGAAAATATTGAATTAAAACTCTTAGATAAGCTCTTTGTTTATGTGTTTATTGGTACTTTAATCGGGGCAAGGCTGGGCCATACATTGTTCTATGAATTTATTTACTATAAACATCACTTACTTGAAATTATTCTGCCCTTTCAGATTACTAATGGAAAATTTGAGTTAACGGGTTACCAGGGTTTAGCCAGTCATGGCGGGGCAGTGGGGATATTGCTTGCTGTTGCACTTTATTGTAAGAACTATAAGCAATCATTCCTCTGGACTATAGATAGGCTTGTAATTGTTGTGGCTTTATCAGCCTTTTTTATCAGGATGGGCAATTTATTTAATTCAGAAATTATCGGAAGGCCAACCACCGTTCCTTGGGCATTTGTTCTTGAACGGGTTGATTTTATCCCACGCCATCCCACACAACTCTATGAAGCGATTTTGTATTTATTCATCTTTTTTACGCTTTGTATTTTTTATTATAAGAAAGGGCAACAACTCAAAAATGGCTTTTTATTTGGCTTATTCCTGGTACTGCTTTTTTCAGTTCGTTTCGTAATTGAATTTGTAAAAGAAAATCAGGAAATTTTTGAAAACAGATTGCCGGTTAACATGGGACAAATATTAAGCATCCCTTTCATTCTGATAGGGTTCTATTTTATTTTAAGAAGGTCAGGTTTGAAAATCAAATAGTATTTATGTATTTCTTATCTCTTCTTTACTTGCTTTTGGTGCTTATGAAATGATATTAAATTTAGGGGTAACTTTTCCGGTAGGTAGTAAAGTAAAATAGTAATAAGGGCTTCGATGCAGGAATGACTTTTGCTTATTAAATACAGATTCAAAAATACATTTGGTACAAGGCAAGAAAATAATTATTAATTTTAAAGAGTTATCATGAAAAGACTCTGGTTTCTATTGTTACTGATTTCAAATTATAGTATTGGCCAGGTAATAACCGGCCGTAACATTCCTGTACAAAAACCTGTTATAAATAAACCTCAACACGATCCTCCCGCAGTTGTAAATATTTATACCGAAGTATTGGCTTATAATATATGTACCAATCAAATTACTGTAAGCAACGATTCGGGTTATTTTGTGGGTGATACTGTTTTACTCATTCAAATGAAAGGTGCTGTTATTGATACCAGCAATACTGCCTCATTTGGTACTATACTGGATTATAGAAATGCAGGTAATTACGAATTTAATTATATAAGTCGAAAAGCAGGAAATATAATAACCTTTAAAAACAGACTGACTAAAAGTTATGATATCCCAACAGGTGTTGTACAATTGGTAAGAGTGCCTGCTTACAAAACGGGAAATTTCGGCGGTGGGTTAACCTGTGATCCATGGGATGGAACTAAGGGAGGGATATTAGCTATATTCTCCAGAATCAGCCTGCAATCCGACGAAGATATTGATGTCAGCGGAAAAGGATTCAAGGGTGGTGAAGGGTATAATGCTGTTAATTCATCATTAAGCTGCAATCAGAATAATTATACATATCCGGCAACCAGTCAATTTGGTGGTTTTAAAGGAGAGAGTATTAGCTCATTATCGCAAAATTATAGTGAAGGAAAAGGTTCCTTTGCTGCTGGCGGCGGAGGCGGCAACAGTCATAATGCAGGTGGTGGTGGTGGTGGTAACGGCGGTGCCGGAGGTTTTGGCGGTTATCAATCTGATTCCTGCGGCTTTGCTCCATTTAATAACAGGGGCATTGGAGGAAACAATCTTCAATATACTGCAAATGCAGGTAGAATATTTTTAGGTAGTGGTGGAGGTGCCGGGCATATAGACAATTCAACTTACATAACTTCTGGCGGTGCAGGTGGTGGTATTGCCATTATTATTACGCCCGATTTGATAATGAATAACAAATCAATTATATCAAATGGCTTCGATGGTGGTTATTGCTATGGGGGTAATTGTAATGACGGAATGAGTGGTGGTGGTTCAGGAGGAACGATTTTGCTGGTAAATAACCAGGTAATTACCATGGATGGTATAACTGTTAATACGCAAGGAGGGATGGGAGGCAATGTTCTTAGCCCTGTTGCACCGGGCGGCCGACCAGGCCCGGGCGGTGGCGGTGGCGGTGGAGTATTTTATTTTAACGCAAATTCATTTCCTTCAAATATTACCTACATAGCTACCGGCGGAGATAATGGTAAAATTATCCTGGATGTCAATAATCCCTGGGGTGCTGTAAAAGGGAATGCCGGCATTAACTTTTTTAATTTATTACTTCCTGTTGATACCGTTGCATTTATTCCCAATATCGATTCTGTACGCATTGATACCACAGTAAACTATTGCAACAATATTTTATTTAAAGGATTGGGTTTTACAAATACTTATCCGGTTGCATCATGGCAATGGTTTTTTGGCGACGGGGGCACTGCTAATACGCAAAACACGGTTCACAATTACAACGCAGTTGCTAACTATAATGTAAAACTTGTTGTTACAGATATTAACGGCTGCAAAGACAGCATCACTAAGTCAATAAACTCTGCAGGCTTTATGTTGGCGGAAGCTGGCGCTGATACGGCACTTTGTGCTGGCGGTTTTGTTTCGGTTCCATTATACGGCAGTGGTACTGGTTCTTATTCCTGGTCACCGTCTGCTTATTTAAATAACAATACTATTCCAAACCCTTTGGCAACCATTGATACAACAACAAAATTTTATCTTACCGTTTCAAATGGTACAGGCTGTTCGGCAGTAGATTCTGTTACCATCACCATAAATAAAAACCCCGTCGTAAAAACATTAAATGATACGTCCATTTGCAAAAATGCATCATTGGTTTTAACAACAAACGGAGCAACGAATTATATCTGGAGTCCGGGCATTTATGTAAATGATTCAACCATTGCAAGTCCACAGTTTGTTGATTCTGTTTCACGAAGATTGATTGTTAATGGTACTGGTGCAAACGGATGTAAAGCCAGCGATACCATTAATATAAATGTAAAAACGCCGATAAGTTTTATAGCACCGCAAGGAAAAACAATCTGTAAAGGAGAATCGGTTCTATTAAATGGAAACAACGGAAATGGTTTTCAATATTCATGGACGCCAACGGTATTTTTAAGCAATGCTAATATCATTAACCCGGTAGCGAATCCTCCGGTTACCACAGTTTATACTGTTATGATATCAGACAAAACATGTAACTACGATAGCATCTTTAATGTTGACGTAAACGTATTGCCTTTGCCTCTTGCAAATGCAACAAAATCGAATGATATCAATTGCAACAAACCGTTTACGCAGCTAAATGCGAGCGGTGCCATTTCATATTCCTGGTCTCCATCAGCAACACTAAATAATGCCAGTATATCGAATCCTGTTGTGAATCCGGTTACAACCACAAAATACAAGGTTACGGTTTCCGATAATGCAGGCTGTACAAACACCGACAGCGTTACGGTGCTCGTTAACTTTGGTGATGATGGAATTTTGTTACCCAACAGTTTTACTCCCAATAATGACGGTATCAATGATTGTTTTGGAATCCGCTATTACAGAGATGTACAAGATCTTGTGTTTATCATCTATAACAGGTATGGTGAAAAAGTTTTTGAAACAAGTAATGCTGCCGAATGCTGGAAAGGACATTATAAAGGACAACCTGCCGATATGGGAAGTTATATTTATTTTATCAAGGCTAAAACTTTGTGTGGTAATGTAGTAAAAAAGGGTTCTTTTTTACTAATCCGGTAAAATTACAGGCTACTTTAAATAATAAAAATTTGGCCATGATGAATTGGAATTGTACTGTGTTTCACTTCTCCTGCGTTTGTGTCGAATACTTACTCAAACTGGATGGAATTGTTTGACGCAATGTTTGCATGTCCAATATGCGGAGTATCTATGAACCGTGCAAGTTCAATAGCTCCGGCAATCATATCAACCCCCACATAGAACATTTATGGATTTACATTATTGCTCCGTTAATACCATATATAAATCCTATTTAGTCCAAAAAAGTCAAAGGTTTAATGCCAATATAGTTTATTCATAATACAATGTAGCGATAGCAGAATTGGACAATAGAATAAACATAATCGGTATTATTTGGAATTGCATCGAAGTTGAAGCATAGAAAATGAATCATTAGGGCATTCCCCTTCGGGGCGGGCTTTCCGTTGCAATCTTTTTTGATGCAAAAAAGGATTTTCCACTGCAATCCCTAATGCAATTACTTTCTGACTACAGGTCACCTTCTTCATCCAGAGCGAAGTCGAAGGACACATCGTTTCATTCCGTAAACTACACTACTCTTAGTTCATTCAGTCGGTAGCCTTTCAGCAAAAGTCATTACGCTTCAATTAGCACTCCTGCAGCAGCCCTAAGCCATCGCACAAGCCCAGCAAGGGCAGCTGCAAGCCTGCGCACTAAAATACAACTTCACTTTACTCATTCAACTTATCGCTCCGGGAATTCATCAAAAACAAATACTACACAAAGTTAGCCATTGGCGCCTCCACACAAACCCACCCGGACGCATCCAAATTTTTTTAGCCATAAACACAGCCCCCCCACACAGTCCCAACATTTATGCTAAAAAAATTTGGATGCGCCGATGCCCAATGGCTGTTACAGTTCTGTATTTATATTTTATCATTTTTTAAATTTTATATTATGTATCATTTATTTTGTTACACTGCTTCTTGTCAAGTTTGGGTTTGCGCTGCTAATGGTTGGCATATCTATGTTAGTCATGGCGTTGTTGTTGGTCGTTGTCGTTATCCAGCACCAGGTTCTAAGCGTTGGTTAGCTATGTTGCCTTAGTTAAAGCCCTTCGGGGCTTTTTTTGTTTTGATAGAATATGATTTATCTGTTGCTCAGATAAAACTGTATTTGTATCGAGAGCTTTATCCATCCATACAATTTGCAGCAATTGTCGTTCCTCCAATAGCTGCAAAAGAAACCCCCATCGCAGCCAAACGCAAAAAAATAACGGCTCGTTCCTCACCATTTATTTTATTTGCGTATCGCTGCACCTAACGCTTCTTTCATTTTGTGGCTGACGCCTTTCTGCTTCTTTGTACCGCCGCTGCGCTTTGGTCCAAAATTTATTGGGTTAAGTTGTCTGCGGTTGCAGCACCCTATAATAAAAACACACGCCACACTAAGCCATCGCACTGCCTGCCCCGATGCCTATCGTGGGAGCCTGCCGAAGTGCGGCATGGTTTTGCCACCGCTTCGCTGCCCCGCAGTCCGTCGGCTGTTTTATTATTTTTTTTATTGGCGGCTACGCCATGCTTTAGCGAAAAAATAAAAAAGCCTCCTCCACATTTTAGCGCGGTCGCTGCGGCGGTTTTTCTTGACGCACAATTGCCAACGCAAAAACCGCCTGCTCCCTTATGCGCCCCCTGCTGTTGTTTTGCTGCACTGGCACAGCCCTCTGAGTTGCTTTCTGTGTTATAGCCTTGCTTATAGCTTCGCTATGCGATACCACACAAACGCAGCCACGTTGTGTTGCGGCCTTCATGGCTTGCCCCTCGCCGTTCCGCTTCGCTTCACTTTATAGTCGGGGCAAGCCATTCCCGTCCTCACCCAGCAATACAAGGGCGCATTTGGGGGCGGTAACCGGCTATCGCCGCAGGAAGTGAACGATTGAATTTAAACTTGTGAAAAAAAGACAGGAATACAATTGAAGAATTAACTACTAATCCATGGATTTGTCTGCCAACAAACCATCCAAAAGAGCAAGGATAAAAAAAGGCCGCAAAAATACCAATGCAGACTAAGGCACAACTCCCTAAAAAAAATAAAAAGACATTTAATTATCAGCCATGAATGTCACAGTTCAATTGAGTCGGCTTTTTCCAATATTGATTCAGCTTCGTTTCCTGATAAAAACTATTCTTTTTAACTCAGCCCAGCGATAAGGCAAGTTATGCCACTTAGGTCGGCAAGGTCTGGCTCGTTTCACTTCGCCGCCTCCGGTTTTTACAAAAAAATCTCCACCCTCCGTTTCGCCATGCTTCGCAAATATGGCTCCACTCCCGGGTAGTATTTTTTAGCAAAAAACTTTGCCTTCCCTGCCCACGCTGCATTTAGGTTGCCTATCGCTGGCCTGATGTCAAATACTGCCGTCAGTAAAACCAGTCGGTAAATTCAATTATGATATTTCCTTTAATTCGTTGCAACTATTCAGATGCTTTTAAAAACCCAAATATTTTCTTTGTCCTTTGCAAAGGCACAAATGCAGGTAAGCCATCTTTAACGCCATGGCCAAATTCTTTTGTAGTTATCTGCGCTAACCAGGAATATGTTGATTTTTATTTCTGGTTGATTTATGCATTATTCCAATCTGGTAAATTCAAAATACAGCTTCGTGGTTCAGTTATTCCTTTTATAAATATTAATGATGTTCGGCACCTTCTACGTGAAGTGGCTCCAGCTCTAAAGAATGATTGGTCTAAGCTCCGGGAGTTAATTGCAACGCTGGATAAATTAAGCAAGTTGAAATCTTCCTTAGAAGCCCAAGTCAAAGCTTCTGAAAATTTACAAAAAGCTTTAATGAATAATTTCTTCAATAAGGCTCACTAAATCATTTCAGTTCAATGGTGAGCAAAAAAAGCCCCGGCCACTTTGGTCGGGGCTTTATTCTTATTATACCCATTCGGGTATAGCTGCCATTATTTTAGGGGCATTATACCTTTATGGGTATAAAATCAATATTATTACTATCTTTATACCCTAAAAGGTATAAAATGAACTTATCTGAATTTCTGAAACAAAAGCGAAAGGACAACAACCTTACACAGGAAGACTTGGCCGCAAAAGCAGGGGTAGGACTTCGTTTAGTAAGAGAAATAGAACAGGGCAAAACTACTATGCGTATGGACAAAGTAAATCATATACTGGATCTATTTGGTGCCCATTTAAAAGTAACATCAAAAACAAAAGGCAATGATTAAAAGCGCACAAGTAATGTACGATGGAAAATTAGCTGCCACACTTTCGGAAACGGATGATGGCTATACTTTTCAATACGATCCTCCATACCTGGAGCTTGCAAACAGTAAACCGGTAAGTCTTACATTGCCCAAACAAAAAGAAGTCTATACCAGTAAAACATTGTTCGCTTTTTTTGATGGATTGATTCCGGAAGGTTGGCTACTGGATATCGCAGTTGATCAATGGAAAGTTAAAGCGAATGACCGTTTTGAATTGCTACTGGCTACCTGCAGAGATTCAATTGGCGCCGTAACGGTATTACCCATAAATGAAAATAAATAGCCATGGTAAATTGTTGGTTTTGTTATAAGAATGCCGGGGAACTAAATTACCATCCGGCCTGTGCCAAAAAATTCTTTAGTACAGCGGAACTGCCTGCTTTGGAATTAAACGACGAGCTCCTGAATGCATTGGCCAGGCAAACTGTAAACCAACGAATTGCCGTTACAGGCGTACAACCAAAACTATCAGTAACGCTTAAAAAAACGAAAGCAAAAAACCGATTAACCATTGTAGGACTTTGGGGAGAGTATATTTTAAAACCACAACATCATTATTATAAAATGATGCCCGAAACAGAAGACCTTACCATGCACCTGGCCAGGCTGTTCAAGATTCCTGTGTGCCAGCATACGCTGATGCAGGCCAGCGATGGTAACATCGTTTACCTAGCCAAACGCTTCGACAGGAAAGACGGAAAAAAAATACACCAGGAAGACCTTTGCCAGCTTTCAGAACTATTAACTGAAAACAAATACAAAAGCTCTTATGAAAAAGCCGGTAAGCTGGTTACAAAATATTGTAATAAAGGTTTAGATCTGCTGAATTACTTTGACCTGGTATTGTTCAGTTATTTAGTAGGTAACAATGATATGCACCTGAAGAATTTTTCCGTTTTACATCAACCAACAGGCGTAGTGCTTAGTCCGGCTTACGACTTATTGAATGTAAACCTGGTAAATCCAAAAGACAAGGAAGAGATGGCATTGACCCTGAATGGTAAAAAGAACAAAATAAAATTAGCTGATTTTTCTGCGCTTGCAGAAACTTTGGGCATCAATGAAAAAGTGTACACACACCGGTTTAAACATTTCAATAAACGGAATAAAGAAGTCATCGACCTGATTGATCATTCTTTTTTGAGTAAGGATATGAAGAAAAATTTTAAGCAGATATGGAAAGAAAAACAGGCCATATTCAAATTGTAGGCGATAATAGTAATAATTCAATTGTATAAAAAAAAGCCCCGGCCATTTGCGACCGGGGCCCTTTTTTGATTTACTTCTGTCACCACACAGAAGCAGCTATTTTTTTAACTGGTTGATAATAAATTTAAGAAATAATGTCACGCCAAAACTAACCATGGCACCAACAGCCGCAAGGATGGCTGTTTTTAAAATATCAGCACTCTGAATGTAAAACAGAATTGTCAATATTGTTCCGCCAGCCGTTCCGGCTTTTGTTCCATTGTCAAAATAATGCTGGTCCATAATTAATCATTTTCGTTGGTAACAGCAGTTTGACTGATGGTACCGGCTACACCACCGGCCACGGCCAGGTAACCGGCAATCTTTACAATCAATGCCGGCAGTGCAACAGGCGCAGAAATTATAGTAGTGCCAACAGCAGCTACCGCAAGTCCTATATTTCTCAAACGTTTAAAAAATTTGGGGGTAGGGGATTGAACCCGCTTTACTATTTTCATAATGGCTCCGATTTTATAATTAAAAAAACTTTGTTTCCTTTCTCGAGTTCCGGTAAAACTTTATCCAGAACTTTTTTCAATGCTACCCTGGAACTGTTTCCTTTTCCTTCGCCCGTTAATAATGAAACTGGAGCAATACAGCCCTTCAATTCTTTCAGTGCTTCATTTGCAGGATGCAACAGAATGAGGTCCCTTCCTGGCACATTAATTACCTGTAGATGATGACCATGTTTAGGACTGTATCTTTTTTTCAGTTCATAAATTCCCTCCGGAATACACGATGCCTGTGTTTGATTCGCCTTCCAGGGTAATTCAATGGAAAAGCACAATCTTTTGCCGGCAATATTTATTTGTCCGTTCGTTCCCTCGGGATAATACGTTCTGTTTAAAGTAAGCTCCAGTTTCATAATGTATAGATTTTAGGAATTAAACACCGTTCACTTTCACAAGTGACAGGGCATTATAAGCGCCGTTTTTCAGCGGGTACATCAGACCGTTTACTTCCTGGTAAAAACTAATGCCCAACACAAGGAACAACGGATGCGTGCTGTTTGCCGTAACTGCATTCGAAAGGTTTAAAACTGCTGTCGCAGTATTATCCCAGGGCAACACAGCCGACTCTGTGGTTTGTGCTACAAAACTTTCATTTTCAAAATCAACCTCCGCACCTGCAGAAATGATTTTAAAGTGAGTAGTTCCTCTTGGTGCAGCAATCATGTTTGCAGGCACAAAAGATGGAATATCCGCTTCCAGTGTACCAGCCACACGGTCAATGGTGCCCGTAAACGGTGCATACAAAGTCGTACCGAGTTTACCGTTAATGTTAAACTCAAAGCCCTGCAACAATTCCGCTTCACCATCAATCACGTTTCTCAATCCGCGGGGGTTAATGCTGTCTTCCTGTATAACCTTAACCATTTGTGTGGTCAACCGGCTTACCACCAATCTGTCAGAGGCATTTTGTAACAATGCACGGATAGCGTTTCGCAAAACCTTACCAGCTTTTCCCGCCCTGCCAAATTCAGATCCGTTTTCATGGGTCCGCTGAAAGTTAGGGTCGTTGGCAATACGGTCTGCAGGAATTCCTCCCTTACCTTTTGCCAAAAAGCCATCCTTGGATTTATAGAAAGTAATATCTCCGATAGTACCTTCAAGTTTTATTATACCTTTTTGTTTTGCCATTTTTTAAATTGTTTTAAAGATGAATAATACATCGCAAAAACTTTTATGCTGATCAGTGAGCGCTACATAATATTTTATATTTTTGCTTTGTTCACCACAACATTAAAAACACATTGGCAACAAAAAAAGCAACGGTACCGAACGTGCATAGTTATGCAGCAAACGATCCCAAATCGCATAGTCATTTATGCAAAAGACATCATGAATATAACCGGCCGTAAAGAACGTGCCGCTAGAAAGCTGATTGCCAAAATCAAAAAGAAAAATAAAAAGG
>JBBQVY010000090.1:0-17000 GCA_038211085.1 Chitinophagales bacterium
TACAAATGCGGCCAGCCATCGTGATACGAAAGAAAAACAATGTGGTTATTTGCAGCCCAATGCAGGTTAACGCCGCCATGCGTATTGGGCAGCGATCCCCGCATGGTGGCCGGGGCTTTCCATAATAGTTGGGCTTTGCCGGTAGCTATATCGGCAGTCCACAATTGCCAGGGTATGGCTTGCCTTACCAACATAGAATCGGGTTTACCACCTGTGCCGGGAGTACGCACAAAAACCAATTGTGTTCCGTCTGGGCTCCATTGCGGGGTACGATCGCGACTGTACGAGGGAGCGATCCATTGAAGCGGCGTAGTACTGTCGGAATATACGCCCACCAGGCTATGATCGCCACGGTTACTTGCAAAGGCCAGTCTGGTTCCATCGGGGCTCCATTGCAGCGAGCCGCTGGTGCCTTTGGCAGCAAATAGCATTTTAGGGGCATGCCTTCCATCAATAGTAGCCAGCCATACCTGGCCGTTTTTTATAAAGGCTATATGGTTGTTATCGGGCGAAATAACAGGCTCATCGCCTTCACTCAGCGGTTTGGCTGCGCCGCCTGCAAACGGTACGCTCCATACCTGTATTTTGGAAGCAGCGGGGTGAGAGGCGGGGTTAACGGCAACATCCAAAGCATAGTTGCTGCCATGATCGCCGCCACGTACATACACCACCCATTTTCCATCGGCCGAAATGCTGAGACTCGTAAGCTCCTGTCCGTCGTCGGTGTTGTAGCTGGTTAGTTTAACGGGGGTAAAGTTGGGCCCTTCGGCCACGTATACATTGCGCCTGCCCTCCTCGTTCAACGCCCAGGCTATACGCATACCTGTAGCCGATGCCACCAGCTCGTTGGGAAAAGGATAACTTTTTATAGCCTCAAACGAAAAGCTTTGCGACCATGCTGCTACTATAAGCAGCAGGTATAAAATAGTAAGGGTAAGTTTTTTCATGTAGTAGTTGTGATTGCTAATAAAAGTATGGCATTTAGGTGTATGTAAAAACGAAGAAAAGCGGTTTTGTTAGCATAGGTTGGTGTTGAATGTGGCAATAGTTGCAGCCTATTCATCATGTATGCGGGGTCGCAACCGAAGTTGTCACTTTCTTTGTCTTGAAACAAAGAAAGTAACTCCCGCGAAGGAAGCGGGACAGGCGCCGAAAATTATTCGCGACACATGATTTTTTTAGGGGTGCTTATGAACTTCGTTTCAAGAAAGGAACGGTTACCCCGAGTTCCTTTCCTTGTTTTTAAATTTAACTTCAATTATTCTGTGGCTTCAGCATTTGTTTTTCATGCGTATTCATTTGGAGCTTATCTATTTTATTAGGAGATTAAAAGCTTTTTGAATAGGAGAATTCACCAACCAATCAACGCCATCAGAGAACAAAAGATCATCATCACAGTAATTCAAAAACTTAATTGAAAAACGGTGCAAGGACAGCCTGTCCCGACTTTTCGGGAGGGCTGTTCCGTCCTTGCTGCCTTTTTTTGGTTACCTTTTTTGGGCAAGCAAAAAAAGGTAAAGAAGAGAAACTGAATGCTTTTGAAGGATCAGCAAAACGACCTATGCGTCATCCAGGAGATGGTGAAATAAATTGCCAATGACAGGTATTATTTACCGCAGATAAATTCAAGAGTTTTTCATAGAGGATACATAGAAAACTTTGTGTTTCTCTGTGCGTATTTCTTCTGGTTGTTCTCTGTGGTTAATAGCTCTTTTGTAAAGAAGGCCGCCTGGAGAACATTAGGTACAAGGCTGCGACTTTTTGAACCACCAAGGCGCGAAGAGACAAAGGAGCACGAAGAGGAAGTAGGAAAGTCAACAGGCATTATTCATTATTGCTGTTGGCTATCGGCTAGCGGCTTACAGCTTGCGGCTGTTCACTTGTATCTTTACTAAAATAATGACTATGAATCCTGAAAATGACGACCGGGTTAGTTTGAACAAAGTTGTGAGTGGTTCAGGATTCTGCTCACGCAGAGAAGCAGATACATACATTGAAACCGGCCGGGTAACCATTAACAACCGAACAGCACGCAAGGGGGATTGGGTAAAGCCAAACGATGTGGTAGCTATTGACGGTGAGAAGATAAAATCTCCTAAAAAAAATGCAGCTGTTTACATCGCATTCAACAAACCTGTGGGTATTGCCTCCACAACCGATACCAGCGACAAGAGCAACATCATTGATTACATAAACTATAGCAAACGAATTTTCCCGGTTGGTCGTTTGGATAAGGATTCTGAAGGCCTGATTTTTCTTACCAATGACGGGGACATTGTAAACAAAATTCTTCGTGCAAGTAACCACCACGAAAAAGAATATATCGTAACAGTGGATAAGCCTGTTGACGAAGCGTTTGTCCGTAAAATGTCTGAAGGCATCCCCATACTGGACGAGGTAACTAAAAAATGTTATGTACGTGCAGAAGGTACCCGACGTTTTCGTATCACCTTAACACAGGGGCTAAACAGGCAGATCCGGCGGATGTGTGAGCACCTCGGTTATGAGGTGCATACACTTACAAGGGTGCGTATCATGAATGTGTCGTTGGGTAATTTGGCTGTAGGAAAGTGGCGGTATTTTACAGCGCCGGAGATTGAAAAGATGAACGAAATAATTGCAGGGTCAAGCAAAACAGATCCAGGGACACCAAAAGAAAAAGCACCGAAAGTAAGAAGAGAAAAACCCGTGGTTAAACATGTGGATGAAGAACCTATACAGCCTTTTCATGAATACGAAGTGGTACGGCCAATAAAGAAAAGATCGACGGGTAACCAATGGTGGAGCAATAATATTAATCAAAAAGGTACAAAGGATAAAACGCAGTTTGAACCCTTTACTGAAACAGCCAAAGCCCCGGCCCGTAAAAGGGAAGGGATAAAGAGTAACAAGCCTGCACCTGCCGGTAAACGAGTGAAAAGGAACGATAAACCAGTGGCAGGCAAAACGAATGCGGCTAACAAAAGCAGTCGTTCTAAACCAACTTCTTTTCAATCAAAGGAACAAAAGCCTTCGCGAAAAAGAAGATAACTTCTTACCCAAATACAAAAAGCCCCGAAGTTTAATCGGGGCTTGTATAAAATTATTCTTTACTTCTTATGATTGCTATCCATAGCATTCATATTAGGAGGCGTCATCATTTTCATTACATCCGGCATTTCCATAAAACTCCAGTGCTCAGTTGCTTTGCCATCTTTGTATTTTGATACTTCCATGGCACTCATTACGTAGGGTCCATTGGGCATGCCCATACTGCCGTCGCTGGTGCCGCTATACCGCATCCAATTATAAACATATTCATCATCGGCCAGTTCATGAATCTTCTCACTTTTCATGTCTTTAAAACTTGAATGCATCAGTTTCATCATTGCCTTAAGACTGTCGCGGCCTTTAATATTTCCTTTGTCTGTATGGTCTAAAAAATCTTCTGATACCACACTGTCTATGCTGCTTACGTCACCGGTTTCAAAAGCTTTCATGATGGTGTTAGAGGCTGCAAGGTTTTTTTGTTGTGTACTGCCTGCCTGCATAGTCTTCACCTCCGTATTACCGGAACAGGCCACAACTAAAAACATTATACCGCCAAAAACAGGCATAAATATTTTTTTCATTGTAATGAGGTTTGGTTCTACGAAAAATAAAAAAGATTACCGACAAATGCCAGCCCTTCTGAAAGAGATTAGACCAAAAGGCTTCATTAATTTATAGTGACCTAAATTTCAATGTTACCCTCATGTGCATATTTACCTGATCCAGACTTTCCAGGTTAGCGTAGGTTGCCACACTGCAACCATTGCATTTCCAGAGGGTATGGCTATCCGCTGACTATTCAATTCCATATGTTTTGCTTTTTTTGCCATATTATCTCCGCCAATTAATAATGGTAATCCTATCAATCCACTTAGCAATCCAACCCCGGTTACCGCAAGCCCCTGTGCATCGGGTTTTTTTGATGCATGTGCCGAAATATTAGTACCGACTATTACAGCAATAGTTCCACCACCTATTAACACCCATCCTGTAGTTTTAAGTGCTTTAGCTGTTTTAAGATACTCTTCTTTTGTTTTAATAGGTTTTTCAGTTTGTTGGGTAAAGGCAGAAACTGAAAGGATTAAAAGTGCTGTTAGAATTAAGCAAATTTTCATGAGCATGCGTTTTATTGGTTTGTGGTTTTGGTATGACTGAAATTAATGATTTAAGCAATTGAGATCAAATTCATGTATGCAATGGTTTTCTTTTAAAATTGATTCTTATGAAAATGGTTGGTTTTATTATTCTTACGTTGGGCAACCTGGTTTTTGCCATTTACAATCAGCCCTGGTGTTAATTAGTCAATCGCCTAAAACATTATTTATCAGTCCCAATAAGACTTCTTTTTAACAGCAGTCTATTTTCTGGCACAGTTTTGAATACTATTGCAGTTCTATCAAAAATGAAAATATGAGTATCAAAAATTTTACACTATTAAAAACTGGCATTATGAAACAGATATTAACCGTCTTAGCTATATCGGCAGTAATGGCATCTTGTAGTAATAATCCTAAAACAGGAACAGAAGTAACAAAGGATGTTGTCACCACTGATACTTCTGGCCTTTACAATGACCAAAACAAGGTTTTGAACGTAAATGGTGCGAACGATACTACAATAACAACAGTAACCACCACCACTGTTACAAAAGCAGGTACTACGCCTCTTGTTGCAACAGAACCAGCCCCTCTTAAAAAATCCCCTGCACGTTCTACTGCAAGAAGAACAAGTTCAGGTAGCTCTTCCAGAAATGGCACATATAGTTCTGGCACAGGCACAAGTTCTCAGCCTTCTGAAACGGTAGCTAAAAAGAAAGGTTGGAGTAAAGCTGCAAAAGGTACCGTGATTGGTGCCGGATCGGGTGCAGTTTTAGGTGCTGTGATCAGCAAGAAAAAAGGTAAAGGAGCTATTATTGGCGGAGTATTGGGTGCTGGCGTTGGATATGGCATTGGCCGATCAAAAGACAAAAAAGACGGCAGGGTAAATTAGTTTTCACCAACACTTATATATGCCGCAAGCCGCAAGGATTGCGGTTTTTTTGTGAATGTTTCTTTTTCTTTTTTGCTTGTCCAAAAAAGAAATAAAAAGACAGCCGAAAACGAAACAGCCCGTTTTCGGCACCGTATTTCAATTAAGCTATTGTGGTACTGTGGTGAAGGGCAGCAGGACCTTGATGTTGTTGACAGATTAGAGCATTGCTGATGAAGTGGAAGGTATAAAGCTGATTTATGTTTTATGTACCGCTCCTTCTCCATGCGGAGAAGGAGTAAGAGGATGAGGCCGTAGGATGAGGCCGCTCCACTTTCCTACTTCTTCAACACCTCGGCCATTGTTTTACCAATATCGGCCGGACTGGCAACAACGTGAACACCACACTCTCCTAATATTTTCATTTTTGCTGCAGCAGTATCTTCGGCTCCTCCAATAATGGCACCTGCATGTCCCATTCTGCGACCGGGAGGTGCTGTCTGGCCTGCAATAAAGCCAACCACAGGTTTGGTTCCATTTTCTTTTATCCACCTGGCAGCTTCAGCTTCCATGCCCCCACCAATTTCTCCAATCATAATAATTCCATCTGTCTCAGGATCGTTCATCAGCAATTCAACAGCTTCTTTAGTAGTGGTACCAATAATAGGATCGCCCCCAATACCAATTGCAGTGCTAATACCTAAACCTGCTTTAACGGTTTGGTCCGCTGCTTCGTAAGTTAGCGTACCAGATTTTGAAACAATTCCAATGCGACCAGGCTTGAAGATAAAACCGGGCATAATACCCACTTTAGCTTCGTCAGCCGTAATTACACCAGGGCAATTGGGGCCTATTAAACGTGTCTGTTTGCCTAATAAATAGTTTTTTACCTTAACCATGTCCTGCACAGGAATGCCTTCTGTAATACAAACTACCAATTCAATTCCGGCATCAGCGGCTTCCATAATTGCATCAGCAGCAAATGCAGGGGGAACAAATATGATACTAACATTAGCACCTGTTGTTTTAACTGCATCAGACACGGTATTGAATACAGGCTTATCCAAATGAGAGCTGCCACCTTTACCAGGCGTTACCCCTCCAACTAAATTGGTTCCGTATTCAATCATTTGAGTTGCATGAAAGGTTCCCTCCGTACCAGTGAAACCTTGTACGATAACTTTTGAATTTTTATTTACTAATACACTCATGGCGAACGTTTATTGTGTTACCCTTTTGTTAGGGTGAACAAAAATAAGGGGAAATGTGGCAATTGACCAACAACTACCATCTACCAACGAACAACGATTTTTGAGCTGCAAAAACACTAAAGCGCTAAGATGCACAAAGGAAGAAGGCAAAACGCAAAACGCAGAAGGCAAAAGATAACCACCAACGGTTTTTAAACCACCAAGACGCCAATGCACAAAGAGGCACAAAGGTTTTTGTTATTCATTGTTCATTTGCTCTACCCTTCTTTGTTACTATCTTCTAAATACTGTAGCCTCCTTGTAGATATTTGCTATTTTTTTACGTTAAATCAATAAACAAGTAGCAAATTTGCAGCAATAGTATTTGCATTCAATCGGTTCAAATTTTAAACAGAGGTAGGGCATTATGCCGGTATTCAATCAATCGCGTCACAGGGTCATTATAACAATATTCGTAACTGTTTTCCTGGTAATCATAGCCCAATTATTTAACCTGCAACTTATTTCGGGCAAGTATTCAAAACTTGCCGAAAACAATGCTGTATATAAAAAAATTGTATACCCAAGCAGGGGTATTATTTACGATAGAAAAGGCCGGGCTATACTTGATAATGTAGCTATGTTCGACCTGGTGGTAACACCCTTTCAGCTTAGGGGAGTTGACACATTAGCCCTCTGCAACATTCTTCAAATAGACACGGCAGATTTTAGAAAGCGCATCGTTACAGCTATCATCAAAAACGGCCGGTATCGTCCAAGTGTATTTGAAAGCCTGGTAACCCCGCAGGTGCAGGCGCAACTGGACGAAAATATGTACAAATTTCCCGGCTTTGACCTTGCCGAAAGGCCGGTTCGCTCTTACCCTTACAATGCAGCAGCACATGTACTGGGTTACATAGCTGAGGTAGATACTTCCATCATTCGTAAATCGGGTAATTTTTACCAGATGGGTGATTATGTAGGCAGAAATGGATTGGAAGCCTCTTATGAAAAAGTGCTGATGGGACAGAGGGGTATTGCCTTTTTACTGAAGGATAACAAGAACCGCATACAAGGCAGTTACGATGAAGGTAAATATGATACAGCCGCTTTTGCGGGAAGAAATTTATATACCAGCCTGGATATTGATTTACAGCAACTGGCCGAAAAATTAATGGCGAATAAGATTGGGGGAGTGGTTGCCATCAACCCCAAAACTGGCGGCATACTTGCCATGGCTTCTGCACCAGATTTTAATCCCAACGATCTGGCCGGTGCGTCTTTCCGAAAAAATTATGGCAGACTCGTTCTAGATACTGCCCGCCCTTTATACAACCGGGCAATCAAGGGACAATATCCGCCAGGGTCTACTTTTAAGCCATTAGGCGCATTGGTTGCACTTGACGAAGGACTGATTACTCCATCATATGGTTATGGCTGTCGCGGCGCTTATTATGCCTGTGGAAGACCGGTAAAATGCACACACTCCAGTGTAGGCCATGCTGCCAACCTTCGCATTGCACTGGCAAACTCCTGTAACTCTTACTTTGTACAGATATTCAGGATGGCCATAGACAACAGCAATTACAAAAACACCACCGCAGGCTATTTAAAATGGAAAGAGTACATGAATGCCTTTGGCCTGGGCGTGAGGCTGGGAGTGGATTTGCCCAGCGAAGACTATGCAAGCATACCCGACACCAGCAAATACAACAGAGATTTTGGAGGCAGCCGCCGATGGAACAGTTGTAACATTTTAACCTTGGGCATTGGCCAGGATAGAATGACGGCCACACCATTGCAACTGGCAAATGCCATGTGCCTGATTGCCAACAAAGGATATTATTACACACCACATTTTGTTGACAGCCTGCAGGACGAAACCATTAAGGACACCGTTTACATGGCTAAGTATCGCCGCAGGCACGAAGTAACCCACATTGCCGATACCTCGTATGCCATTGTGCAAATGGGTATGCAGGATGTGGTTACAAGAGGTACCGCACAAAATGCCATGATTGATGGGGTAGATGTATGTGGTAAAACGGGTACCGCTCAAAATCCACATGGAAAGAACCACTCTTTGTTTGTGGCCTTCGCTCCAAGAGTAAACCCCCGCATTGCCATTGCAGTAGTGGTGGAGAATTCTGGTTATGGTTCAACCTGGGCTGCGCCTATTGCTTCCATAATGATGGAAAAATATTTGAAGGATACATTATCTGCCAGGCGGGTACCCGAGTTAGAACGCATTGCAAAAGCTGACCTGATACCCGACGCTATAAAACACTGGTACTATGTAAAAGATTCATTGAAGCAGGTTCGCCTGTCAAAATTGGTTAAAGAGGTTGATGTAAATAAACCCGTTATGGTTGAAGCTCCTGCTGCTGCTGCCCCGGTCAAAATTACTTATGACCCCGAAGCTGAACCAAACCGTAAAGACACCACCGATGTGAAGGTCCCTCAATCTCCCATGTTATTGCCCGACCAGCGCAAAAACAAAAAAGACAGTATTCAGTAATGAGTAACCACAACAACATATCAAAAGGCTTCGACTGGAGCATCATCTGGCTGTATATATTCCTGGTCATCATTGGCGTTTGTATGATTTTCGCCAACGAATACAAAGAAGGCGAAAGCATTATTCAACCTATATTAAGTCAGTCAAGGGATTACGGAAAACAGGTGTTATGGGTTGGCATTTGCACCGTGCTTGCAACCTTTATTTTATTAACCGACAGCAAGTTTTTTACTGCCACAGCTAACCTGTTGTATGGGTTTGGAATTTTTTTATGCCTGCTGGCACTGGTGATAGGTACTGAAGTAAAAGGCTCCAAATCGTGGATTGTTTTTGCAGGTATTCGATTACAACCGTCCGAGCTTACCAAAGTGTTTACATGTCTTGCTCTGGCAAAATATATAAGCCGGCAGGAGACCGATTTTAGCAAGATGAACTCGCACCTGATTGGTGCCGCCATTGCCCTGGCCCCGGCTGTTATAACAATTGCTCAAAACGAAACAGGTTTGGCTTTGGTGTATTTTAGTTTTTTCCTGGTGATGTATCGCGAAGGATTGCCTCCATTTATTTTAATTGCCGGAGCTTCCATGGCTGTGCTGCTTATTTTATCCTTAATTCTAACTCCTCAAACTTTACTTATATCGTTTAGTATTATTGCTGCTTTGGCACTCTTATTTTCCCGAAGGCAATTCAGGCGTAAGCCCATAATATTTTGGAGCATTATTGCCTTGTGGGGTTTTGCCAGTTTTGTGTCGGCCTTTGCCATACCGTATGGCATTAATAAAATAATGAAGCCTTACCAGCGAGACCGGATTTATAGCCTTGTAGGCAAGCCCTACATACCGGTGGATTCATTGGAGCGGGCCGAGCTTGAAACTTCAAAAGCAAACAAAAAAAGAGGTTCAAAAAACCAAAGCGAGTACAATGTTATTCAGTCAAAAATTGCCATTGGCTCAGGTGGTTTAATTGGCAAGGGTTATTTAAAGGGAACGCAAACACGTTACGATTTTGTGCCCGAGCAACGAACAGATTTTATATTCTGCACCATTGGCGAGGGGTTTGGATTTTTAGGAAGTGTGATCTTTCTGGGCTTGTATGCATTGTTGCTTATTCGTATAGTAATTATTGCCGAACGACAGCGAAGTACCTTTAGCCGTGTGTATGCTTACGGCGTGGCCAGCATCTTCTTTTTTCATATAGCTATCAATATAGGAATGACTATTGGACTTGCCCCGGTGATTGGTATACCATTGCCTTTAATGAGTTATGGCGGGTCTTCGCTGTTAACTTTTACCATGTTGTTGTTTATAATGATAAGGTTAGATGCAGACCGGCAAATGGTGTTGAGGTAAGGAGATTGAATTTGGAGGTTGTTAATCGATTTGCGCCAGAGGCGCAACCGCTCTGTAGAACAATATCAACCAATTTCGGTTTCCCGCCCCGGCGGGGCAGCCCACATGAAAAGGTTGGTTTAAAATATATGGGTTGCCCCTCCGGGGCAAGAATTGGTTTGGGGTTATCTTTTTGCTACAGAGCGGTTATGCCGCTGGCGTAAAATGTAAAAGGTTGTTTTCAAATATATGGGTTGCCCCTCTGGGGCAGAATGGATTTAGGGTTATCGTTTGTTACAGAGCGGTTACGCCGCTGGCGTAAAATGGAAAAGGTTGGTTTAAAATATATGGGTTCCCCCTCTGTGGCAAGAATAAATCTGGGGTTATCGTTTTGCTACAGAGCGGTTGCGCCGCTGGCGTAAAATGGAAAAACTTGTTCTCAAATATTTTGGGTTGCCCCTCCGGGGCAAGAATTGGTTTGGGGGTATCGTTTGGCTACAGAGCGGTTACGCCTCTGGCGTAAAAATGCAGGACAACCGGAAACCAAATGCATCTTATGATTAATCGATGTGTAAGAAATCATGAAACAAGTTTACAATGACGTCGTTGAAGTGCTAGTAAATCAAAACCAAATTTTGCAACCATTTCTACAACTACATCACAATCATTTTTTCCAACTGTACTTCTTAGGTAATTTAGAATGATGACAGCTTAAACGCATTTTATTTATGAAGATCATACCCTTATCCGAAGGTTCGTTTACCATTGACAAAACAAAAGTGTTTGTGCCTTTTGACTCTGAGGAGCACGACTTGCAACAAAGAGCTGTTGGTAGTTTGCTGGTAGAGGTTCAACCCTTTGCGGTGGTTACCACGAGCGATGTATTGTTAATAGATGCAGGCCTTGGATTTACCATTGACGGTGAATTGCAGCTTCATAAAAATTTACGGGCAAATGGTATAGAACCCAATGCTGTAACCAAGGTTTTAATGAGCCATTTGCATAAGGATCATGCAGGCGGTGTATCGACAAAAGATAAGCTGGGTAATTACCAACTGGCATTTCCGCAAGCCACTTATTATGTGCAACAACAGGAGCTGGACTATGCTTTTGAAAAAGGATTTCCCTCGTATATAACCGAAGAATTAATGGTATTGGAAAATAACCCGGCTGTTAAATTAATTAATGGTAGTGGTATCATTGATGATTATATCTATTATGAAATTTCGGGTGGGCATAGTCCCTACCACCAGGTATTTAGGATAGAAGAAGATGGCCAAATCATTTTTTTTGGTGGTGATGTTGCACCGCAATTACAGCAAATGAAAAGCCGCATTGTAGCCAAATACGATTTTGATGGAAAGAAAAGCATGGAGCTCCGGCAACTGTGGTGGCAAATAGGCCAACAGCAGGAGTGGAGCTTTTTATTCTACCACGATATTAAGCATGCTGTGTACAGTTTTGGATGATTGAAGAAACGGCAGGATACCAATATGGTTGCATTGGTATATACGATTGATGGGATGAAAAAGTGCCAGGGAAAAGCCGCTTTAAAACATACAGTACATGAGCTACCATATGTGCATCTTTTTATTTCCATCTCTACCTTGGATTTTGCAAATAAGATCTTAACCACAGAGAAAAACAAGAGTCTTTCACAGAGGGCACAAAGATGCAACGCTGGCTTTTCTCTGTGCTTCTTTCTTTGTGTCCTCTGTGGTTACTTTTTTTTGACATTGGATAGATGTGTACGAAAGGTAGATATAGGAGTGTGAAACAACCGGGGCTTGATAGAGAACGAATGTTCGCCCCCCAAAACATTTGATATGCTCCTTAAAATAAAGACCGTGCGGTTGGCTATTAAAATTTATGCAGGTACTGGTTTGCCAGACATTTTACGTTCGCCAATTTGCTGACGCCACATGGCGTAGTACAATCCTTTTTCTTCCAATAACTGCTGGTGACTACCCAACTCAACCACGCGACCTCTTTCCAAAACATAAATGCGGTCGGCATGCATAATGGTACTCAGGCGGTGTGCTATCAGTACCGTTATCTGTTCTTTTAATGCCGAGATATTAATGATGGTAGAGGTAATCTCTTCTTCGGTGATGCTGTCGAGCGATGAGGTGGCTTCATCAAAAATAAGCAGGTGCGGATGTCGCAGTAAGGAACGTGCTATGGACAAACGTTGCTTTTCGCCCCCGCTTAATTTTAAACCGCCTTCACCAATAACAGTATCCAGTCCATTTTCAGCCCTGGTTAGAATATAATTCGAGCTTGATTGTTTTAGAGCATCATGCATCTCCTCCTCGGTTGCTTCGGGCTTAACAAACAACAGGTTTTCCCTGATGGTACCTGCAAACAATTGTGTGTCCTGTGTAACAAAACCAATCTGCTCCCGCAGTTCGTCAAAATTTATTTCTTCGCTGCTAATGGAGTTGTACAAAATGGAACCCTGTTGTGGTCGGTACAGACCAACCAGCAATTTTACAAGGGTACTTTTTCCTGCACCCGAGGGTCCTACAAAGGCGATGGTTTCACCTTTCTTTACATCAAAGTTGATTGAATCCAACGCATTGAATTGTGCGGTCTGGTGCTTAAACGTAATGTTCCTGAATTCAAGTTCTTCAAGGGCACCCACCTGCGCAGGGTGCACGGGTTTTGCTTCTACTGCCTTATTCATTACGTTGTGAAAGTTCTGTAAGCTGGCTTCTGCTTCGCGATAGCTGATAATGATGTTACCCATTTCCTGCATGGGCCCAAAAATGAAGAAGCCATAAAATTGCAATGCTAAAAACTGCCCGGGAGTAAGAAAATCTTTAAAGATGAGGTAGAGTAAAGTAAAGCTGATAACCTGCTGCAGAAAGTTTACCAGGGTGCCCTGTATAAAGCTTAAAGTACGTATGCTTTTAACCTTGCGCAACTCTAAACCTAAAATTTTATAGGTGTTGTTGTTCAGGCGTTTTACTTCCTGCTCAGTTAGGCCCAAACTTTTAACCAGTTCTATATTGCGTAAACTTTCGGTGGTGGTACCCGCCAGTACTGTGGTTTCTTTTACAATGTTCTTTTGTATGACTTTGATTTTGCGGCTGAGAATACTGGTAACTACAGCCAGTATAATCATGCCTACAACATAGGTAGGCACAATGCTCCAGTGCTTGCTGGCAGCATAGATGGTTACAAATACAATACTTACAAGAATGCCGAAAAAGATATTAATGAAGAAGCCAATGAACCGCTCTGTATCGGCACGTACCTTGGTTAAAATGCTGAGGGTTTCGCCGCTGCGCTGGTCTTCAAAATCCTGGTAGGGCAGGCGCATACTATGTCGCAGGCCATCAGTAAAAATCTTTGCACCAAATTTTTGAATAATCACATTTACCACATAATCCTGGAAAGCTTTGGCTATGCGGCTCACCATAGCGGTGCCTACCAGCAAACCCAGGAAATACATCACACTCATCAAATATTGGTGTTCATTGCGTACCGCTCCTGCTTTGTCAGTGTGGGGATGGTTGGCGAGCTGGTCCAGTATTTTACCAATGATCATGGGGCTGAACAAAGAAAAAACCTGGTTTACGGAAGCTAAAAAAAGTGCCAGTAAAATGAGCCATCTATAGGGTTGAAGGTATTTGAGTAACAGTTTCATATAATTCTAAATTCTCTTTTTAATTGGTTTTGGTTGCCTTTGCGGTATCATAAATTTACTCAGGCGGAACAATGTGCAACAAAATAAGTTTTTTTGTCTCTATAACTGGTTGGTTAGAAATTTTTGAAACTCATGTTCGATATTAGTTACAGAAAGTCATTTTAAGCGTTTCGTGTAGCAGTAATACTGTGCTTTAAATGAGAGAAAAAACCAATTTTTCTTTTCTTATAATTGAACAGGATGTTACGGTGTTTCAGTAAAAATGAAAATAAGGGGACATAAAAATGATGCTTCATGCTAATGGTAAGCAGGCTTTTCAATTTTTCGGCAAACAATGCATGCTGTGAAGGTATGCCCGGTATTTTAATGAAAGCTTGTAAATGTTCTATCCTTTGTTTTTTAAAGGCTATACGTTGTTGAACAACCGTTTGTTGCTTGCCCGATTGCAGGGTTGCATTATTACTGTGTTCCCGCTGGAACACCAGCACTTCCGGATAAAATTGAACACCTCCATTGTAGGCAGCCGTTACCGCCATCATCCAGTCGTACATTACCGTATCGTTAAAGGGTAGCACTAGCCTTAGAAATTCTTTTCTTATTAGTAATGCATGTCCGCTTACGGTATTTCTCAAAAATATCTTGCGTGCATCAGTGCCTTCAAATTGACGGTACAAAGGATGCAGGCTGTAGTGTTGCGGAATAGCATCAACAAAAGAAAGTGCACCGCAATAAATTAATGGGCATTCATTTTTCCAGGCAGCAATCATCTTTTCAAGTTTAGTTGCTACCCATACATCATCCTGGTCGCATATAGCAATTACATCTGCATTTACAGCTTGTAAGCCCTGTTCAAAATTTTTATTAAAGCCAATATTTTTTGGGTTGATGGTAAGTTGAATATTGCCGTACTGCTGCTGAAATTTTTTTACAATAGAAGGTGTGCCATCAACCGAAGCGTCGTCAAACACCAGTATTTCCTGTACCGGGTAAGTTTGTGTTACAAGAGATTGCAGTTGCTGATCTAAAAACATAGCCCCGTTATAAGTACACATTACAACCGAAACGGTGGGTTTAGTATTCATTCTTGGTCAATGGTTGATTGGTATTAAGAACGGCTAAAATTAATGCTTTACTTTTTGCAAATCTGCTCATGGGTACTATGCTGACAAACCATTACTCAGAAAGTGCTGATATTATTATCGCATGAAATATTCGTTGCTTTTAAGATTGCCAGGAAGTCAGACCTGATACTTACTCCAGGCGCTTATTAGCAAATTGTTTAATTTTTGGGCCATACCATTTATCTATTAATGCTTTAAGTTTTGCATTAGTACTCCTGATTTTTACTTTAACCGGCAACTGATCAAATTTAAAACTTTTGATTTCTTCCACTATTTGATTGTTTGACTTGCCACTGAAAGTAGCCGTAATAAAAAAATCTTTAATCACGTTATTCCAATTGTCTTTGTTAGACCAGTAATGGCCTATAACCTTGTCGGCAGCCAGCAATCCGTAAACTTCATTCAAAGCAACTGATAAGGCAAACTGTTCAATCAATCTTCTCGTAACCCCCCGCTGGCACATCTCGTCGCAGATAGAAATTGCCAGCAGGTTTTCTTTATTATTTGTTGTATTTGGTGTTAAAACTACTCCCGCATTCCACATGCATTGCGTAGAAAGTATGGTTACACCGCCAAAAATTTGATTGCTTACCTGCTTACCCATTTTATTGGCAGTTTTACTTTTTTCGGCAAACAAAGTGCCTTCATTTTCATGCATAAAAGCTTTGCCTGCCTCAGCATTTGTTAGCAGATAAGTTGGGTCGTTAAATAGAAAAGTATCAGTGTCTAAATACATTACAGCCTGGTTTGGGTAAAGATTACAAACCATTTCTATCGCCTTTATTTTGATCCGCCAGAAAAAATCGTATTCACCCCTCCACTCCTTCAATGTTTCCTCGTTAATCAAAATAATATTTGCCCTATCTTTTATATTTGCATACATGGAGGGTTGGTCTGTAATGATGTTTATTGATTTGAGCTGAGTTTTTTTAGCCCAAAAAGAAAATATTGAAAATTGAGCCTGAAGATGGTGTGTGGGGTTTGGTCCAAAAGTTACATATAATAAATGCATAGACTTCTTAATTGGTATTCGTAGAAAGTTCACAATTTAGTTTAACTTTCTTCTCATTCATTTGAAGGCAATCTATAAAAACTTATTACATTATCGACTGTAAAATCAGTGACAATAAATTTTAAATGCCACCTGTTGTAAAAGTATCGGTAGTTATGTGTACGTATAATGGCATCCAGTTTATAAACGAGCAGATTGATACAATTTTAAAGCAGGATCATCCAATTTTTGAACTGATTATAGTTGATGACAGATCGTTTGATGATACCTGGAACAGGTTGTTAGATTGGCAAAAAAAGGATGACAGAATTCAGCTTTATCAAAACGAACAAAATATCGGCTACAATAAAAATTTTGGAAAAGCTATTAGCTTAACCACCGGTGATGTTATTGCTATTGCTGACCAGGACGATATCTGGATGCCGGCTAAAGTAAGAAAGCAGGTTGAGTCTTTACGTTCTCCGGATGTCATGTTATCGCATACCCGCTCGGTTCGCTTACAAGATGGCCGCTTACGCTACAAAAGTGCTTCACTCCATCATCATTTCAAAGGCAATGACACCAGGAAACTGTTGATGTTTAACCAGGTAAACGGGCACGATATGATGTTTAAAAAGGAGCTGATACCTAAACTTATGCCGATGCCCGAAGGTATGATGTACGATTGGTGGTTAGCGGTGGTTGCTACCACATTTGGCGCCATTGCATCAGTTAATGAATTTTTGGTACATCACCGCATACACGATCAAAACAGTTTTTTTACCCAAAAACCTCAGAAAAAAAAACAACCGGATTTAATAGATTGTCTTAAAATGTTTATTGAGATACCTGGTTTGCGTAATAATGACCGTAAGTTTTTAATTGAATTAATTCAGCAAATTGACAGGCATAACAGCCTAAAACCAGGTTCGTTTGATAGGCACTTTTTTAGTTTTTTGTACAAGCATGCCGCTATCTTATTTGGCCATAAAAAAAGATGGATACCGAAACTTAATTATTTAAAAAGTGCCTTTAAATTTTCAAAAATGGATTTTCGAGGCAGAGGCATTACACTTTAATGATCATTCAGCATTCCTTTTTGTAAAGCATTTATTCTGCTCCTGATATAAGTGGCTGCTTTCAGGTACAGGGCGACCTTAGTGGTTGCATGAATTAATCGTATTAAAAGCTACCTGATCACC